>CALATK010000001.1 GCA_937891805.1 uncultured Fibrobacter sp.
ACCCACACCAAGAGCGGTGAACAGGACTCCATCAACATCATCGATACCCCGGGGCACGTGGACTTCACTATCGAAGTGGAACGCTCTCTCCGTGTGCTGGACGGCGCTATCCTGGTGCTCACCGGCGTGGAAGGCGTGCAGTCCCAGTCTATTACCGTTGACCGCCAGATGAAGCGCTACCATGTGCCGCGCGTCGTGTTCGTGAACAAGTGCGACCGCTCCGGTGCAAACCCGCTCCGCGTGTCCGAAATGCTCCGCGAAAAGCTGAACCACAAGCCCTGCGTGATGCAGATTCCTATCGGTCTCGAAGACCAACTGAAGGGCGTGGTTGACCTGGTGGAAATGAAGGCCTACTACTTCGAAGGCGCCAACGGCGACGACATGATCGAAAAGGAAATCCCGGCCGAACTGGTGGACCAGGCCAACGAATACCGCACCAAGCTCATCGACTGCTGCGCCGACTACAGCGACGAAATTATGGAAAAGGCCATGGAAGGCCAGTACGGTGTGGACGAAATCGACAAGGCCCTCATCAAGAAGACCATCCGTGAAGCCACCATCCGTCTGGACATCACTCCCGTGTTCATGGGTTCTGCCCACAAGAACATCGGCGTTCAGAAGCTCCTCGATGGCGTTATCGACTACCTCCCCTGCCCGACCGATGTGGAAAACAAGGCCCTCGACCTGGACAACAACGAAGCCGAAGTTGTCCTGAAGTCCGAAGACAACGCTCCTCTCGTCTGCTACGCGTTCAAGCTGGTGAACGACCGCTATGGCCAGCTCACCTACATCCGCGTGTACCAGGGCACCCTTAAGAAGGGCGACATGATTACCAACATGGCCACCGGAAAGAAGGTGTCCGTGGGCCGTCTCGTGCGTATGCACGCCGACGAAATGGTGGATATCACCGAAGCCGGCGCCGGCGCCATCGTGGCCCTGTTCGGTATCGACTGCGCTTCCGGTACGACCTTCACCGACGGCAAGAACCACTACAACATGACCTCTATGCACGTGCCGAACCCCGTGATCGAGCTCGTGATCGAAGCCAAGAACCGCGACGACCTGGACAACATGTCCAAGGCCCTGAACCGCTTCACCAAGGAAGACCCGACCTTCCAGGTCGAAGTCAACAAGGAATCCGGCGAAACCATCATCAAGGGCATGGGCGAACTTCACCTGGACGTGTACATCGAACGTATGCGCCGTGAATACAAGGTGGACGTGCAGACCGGTGCCCCGCAGGTGGCCTACCGCGAAACCATTACCCGCGAAGCCAAGTTCGAATACACCCACAAGAAGCAGACCGGTGGTTCGGGTCAGTTCGCTAAGATGTCCGGCGTGATGCGCCCGATGCCTGTGGAAGGCGACTCCGACAAGGTTTACAACTTCGTGAACTCCGTCGTCGGCGGCCGTATTCCTAAGGAATACATCCCGTCTTGCGACAAGGGTTTCCAGAGCTGCATGGAAGCCGGTTCCCTCATCGGGTTCCCGGTGGTGGGTATCGAAATGGAAGTCCAGGACGGTGCGTTCCACCCGGTGGACTCCTCTGACATGGCGTTCCAGATCTGCGCCCGCATGGCTTTCCGCGAAGCTTTCGCCAAGGCCGGCGCCCAGATTCTCGAACCTATCATGAAGGTCGAAATCGCCACTCCGACGGAATTCCAGGGTAACGTCGTGGGTAACGTGTCCCAGCGCCGCGGTTCCATCACCGGAACCAGCGAAGAAATGGGCACCACCACCATTACCGCCGAAGTCCCGCTTTCTGAAATGTTCGGTTATGCTACCGACCTGCGTTCCATGACCCAGGGTAAGGCCGAATTCACCATGGAATTCGCCAAGTACTCTCCGGTACCGAAGAACATCCAGGAAGAACTGATCAAGAAGTACGGCGACAAGGCCAAGGCTAGAGCATAAGCAAAAAAGACCGTTTGCGCTAGAAGCGGAATTACAAGTTCCGGGCTGGCGCAAACTCTCGCAACCGCCCCCGGTTAATACCGGGGGCTTTGTTGCTCACGGAACCATCACAACATCACATAACACAAAACGCAGGCCCATGAGGCCTGCGTTTTTGTCTTGCCTTGCGGCAAGTTTCACCCTACATTCATAAAAACTCAAAAAAGAGTGTGCTTCCGGTAGGTCCTACCCCGCGGTTCGATCCGGCATCCCTTCTCCAGAACCAGGACTTACTGGAAGCACATCCATAATATAACCCCAAAATAAAAGCCCGGACAAAAAAATCTGTCCGGCCCATAATCCACATTGGAATGTTCTTAGTTAGGCGGTAGGGGTTTGAGGTCGGTCGTCAGAGGCGGCCTTTGCCTGTTTCCACATCTGCTGCAGGCCTTCCAGGCCCACCTCGGGCATTTCCTTGCCCATCTCCTTGCACATGGCCTCCACCTTGCGGAAACGCTTCTCGAACTTGCTGTTTGCCCGCTGGAGCGCTATGGAGGCATTGAACCCGCAGTGGCGCGCCACGTTCACCAGGCTGAACATGATATCGCCGAATTCGTCTTCCAGGCGGTCGATATTTGCATTTTTTTCAGAAATTCCTTGCATTTCGGCGCGAAATTCTGTAAATTCTTCCTGGGCCTTTTCAAATACAGGTTCCCGGGCGTCCCAGTCGAACCCCGCCCTAGCGGCTCGACGGATGATGTCCTGGGCCCGGGCGAGCGGCGGCATGCTTTTGCTTACTTTGTCCATAACGGACCCGCCGGCTGTTTTCAGATTGTTCTTTTCGGAGGACTTGATTTTGTCCCACTGCCGCGAGACTCCGGCGGCGTTTTCCACATGGGCATCCCCGAACACGTGAGGGTGCCTGCGGACCATCTTTTCGCAGATTCCCTGCACCACGTCATCGACGGTAAAGTCACCGGACTCCTTCATGACCTGGGCGTGGAACACCACCTGCAAAAGTACGTCCCCAAGCTCTTCGCACATGTGGGAGGCGTCCCCTTCTTGGGCGGCATCGATAAACTCAAAACTCTCTTCTACCAAGTAAGGGAGCAGGGAATGGGTGGTCTGTTCCTTGTCCCAAGGGCATCCGTTTGCAGAACGGAGGCGCTCCATAATCTTCACCAAGTCGTCAAAGGAATATTTCATACCATGAAAGATAGAAACACCATCGCCTGCATCACTGCGCATTTTCCCCTTTTGCTGGATTCTTCCATTTACCGCCCGAACAGGCTGTTCATCAAGGGGAACATCCCCGAAGGAATCGGGGTGGCCATGGTGGGCACCCGCAGGCCCTCCAACAGCGGGCGGGAACTCTGCCGCCACCTGGTCAGGTCTCTCCAGGGGACCCGTGCCGTGGTGGTGTCGGGACTTGCCCAGGGCATAGACTTTTACTGTCACGAGGCGGCCCTAGATTTCGGAATCCCGACCATTGCAGTTCTTGCCCAGGGTCTGGACGCTCCCATCCAGGGGTCGCGAAAGTTCCTGGCCGACCGGATTCTAGAAGAAGGCGGAGCCCTGGTCAGCGAATACGAAGGAAACACCTCCAGCTTCAAGGGAAACTTTGTCGCCCGGAACAAGATTATCAGCGGGCTTTCCAAGTGCACCATCATTGTCCAGAGCAAGGTCAAGGGTGGCGCCCTCCTGACCGGCGAATTCGCCAAGAAAGAAGGCAAGGCGCTCTACGCCTGTCCCGGAGATTTTGACTGCGAGGTAGCCGGCGGCACCAACCAGCTGCTGGACCAAGGAGTTGCCTCCCCCGTCTTTGTTCCCGAAAATCTGTACAAAGTAATTGGGCTTCCTCGCACCCAAGGGCCGCAGATTGCCGAACTCGAACGGTCGGGCTGCATCCTGACCCAAGGCGCCAAGGAACTGTTCTTCAAGTTCAAGGGATTCCGGAAAACATTTTCGGAGATTCAATCCGAGTTGACCCTAGCAACTCCCCAACTTTTAGCTATATTAACAGAGCTGGAAATCGCAGGCCTTGCCGAGAGCAAGGACAACTTCCAGTTCTATTTCAACGGAGAGCCCTGATGCACAAGAAGAAATACATCGCCATCATTGCCGTGCTGTTTCTGCTCTCCATCGTCGTAGCCGAACTGGCCTTTGGCAAGAACAGTTTCCCGAGACAAAACCAGGTCAAGCAAGAAATTGCCATGTACCAGGCCAAGGTGGATTCCCTCAACGCCCTCATCGAGCAGTACAAAAAAGAAATCGAACTATTGGAAAACGACTCCCTCTACAAAGAAGGAGTCCTCCGCAGCCGCTACGGCATGAGCCGCAAGGGCGAAAAAGTCTTTCAGTTGGTGGAATAAAGGCTAGGCCATCTTACTTGCATCGCTGGTGGATACTTCCACCTTGCCAGCAAAGAAGCTGTAGGCCGCCGGCACAATAAAGAGGGTCATGAAGGTGGCAAAGGTAAGGCCGCCTGCGATGGCGATGCCCATGGCGATGCGGCTCGGGGTGCCGGTGAGTATCAGCGGCACCGCGCCCAATACGGTGGAAAGGCTAGTCATGAGGATTGGGCGGAAGCGGCGTTCCGCCGCTTGCCGAGCCGCCTCCAGCTTGGAGCATCCCGTATTGGCCGCAATCTGGTTTGCAAATTCCACAATCAAGATACCGTTCTTGGTCACAAGGGCAATCAAAAGAATCAGGGCGATTTCGCTAAAGATGTTCAGGGTCTGCCCCGTAATGAACAGACAGGCAAGTGCCCCCGCCAAGGCCAGCGGCACCGTAAAGAAAATCACGAAGGGTGCGCGGAAACTTTCGAACTGCCCCGCCAGCACCAGGAACACCAGCGCCAAAGCCAGCAAGAACACGATGTAAAGCCCGCTGGAACTTTCTTCGAATTCCTTGGAAGAGCCACTCAGGGCGGTACTCACGCTGGGGTATTCCTTAAGGACCTCTTTTGCAATCCGGCGCATTTCTTCGACGCCGTCGCCAATGGTCTTGCCGGGAACGAGGCCCGCTTGAATGGTGGCGGCACTGAAACGGTTATACCGCGGAAGCGACGGCGACGCCGACTGTTCGCTGTAGGTGACAAAATTCTCGACGCTGACCAGCTCGCCCTTGCCGTTCTTGACCGTCAGCAAGGAAAGCCTTTCGGGAGTGCTGCGGGACTGGTAGCCTACCGCCCCGATGATATCGTACTGGCGTCCGTCCTTATAGAATTCCCCATAAGACTGGTCACTGATGGCCAACTGCACCGCCTGGGCGATATCGTTGACGCTGACCCCTTCTTCGTTGGCCTTGTCCCGCAAAATCTCGATATGGAGTTCCGGCTTGGTAAAACGCAGGTTGGTGTTCACCACGCTGAATACGGGACTCCTGCCCGCCGCCTCTTCGAACTTGGGCACCAGAGTACGCAGGACTTCGATATTTGGCGCCTGCAACACGAACTGCACCGGAAGCCCGCCGCGCTGGGTACTGATACTCTGTGGCTCAAACACCATCACCCGCAAATCCGGGTATTCACTGCCCAAAATCTGGATAGACCGGGCAATTTCGCTCTGGGGGCGACGGGCCTTCTTGTCGTTGTTCAAGAAGATGCGCATTCTGGAGTTACCCGCATTCCAGGCACCCGCCTGGATTTCGGTATATTCGTTGCTGTCCATCAGGGCAATCACCTCTTCGGCAAAGGCATCGGCCATGCGCTTGGTACGGTCCAGGCTCACGCCCTCGGGCATGTTCATGTTCACCATGACCGCATTGGAATCCTCTGTTGGAGCCATTTCACTACTCATGTTGGTGTAGCAGAAATAGGCCGCCACCAAAAGCCCAAGCACCACAGGGAACAGCAAGAATCGCAATTTGAGGAACCCGCCGAGCAAAGCCGCATACACTCGGTTCAGCCAATCAAAGAAAGGTTCCGTCACCCGGAAGAACCACCCCTGTTTTTGCTGCCGCAAAAACTTGGAGCAGAGCATGGGCGAAAGCGTCAGGGCGCAGAAGGTAGAGAGGAAAACCGTACCGATCATCACCGCCACGAACTCCCGGAACAGCAGCCCCGTAGTGCCGCCCAAAGCAAGCACCGGCACGAACACCGCCATGAGCACAACGGAGGTGGCGATTACCGCAAAGAAAATCTCGTTGGTACCTGCCACGGCCGCCTGTTTGGAATTCATGCCCTGCTCAATCTTGTGGTAGATGTTTTCCACAATCACTATAGCGTCGTCCACCACAAGGCCAATGGCAAGGACCATGGCAAGAAGGGTCAGCACGTTGATGGAAAATCCGCACAGATATAGCACAAAGAAACTTCCCACCACGGAAACGGGAACCACCACCATGGGGATAAGGGTGGTGCGGGCTTCCCGCAAGAAGGCGAAGATAATGGCAATCACCAGCAAGAAGGCGATAAAGATGGTCTCCACCACTTCCTTGATAGAGGCGCGGATATTGATGGAAGTGTCCCGACCGTAAAGCACCTGCACGCCTTCGGGAATCTCCCTGCGGATATCCTCTACCCGCTTGTAGAACTCGTTGGCAATTTCCACATGGTTGGAGCCTGGCTGCGCCATCAGGGCGAGGGTAATGGAGTTCTTGCCGTTACGGCGGAATCCCGTGCGGGTATCCTTGGGTTCGTAATGTACATCCGCCACATCCGAAATGCGGATCACGGTTCCGTCGGC
Organism: uncultured Fibrobacter sp.; assembly: GCA_937891805.1. GTDB lineage: Bacteria > Fibrobacterota > Fibrobacteria > Fibrobacterales > Fibrobacteraceae > Fibrobacter. The sequence continues at coordinate 6,582 of CALATK010000001.1, forward strand.
GGCGGTCTTTATCGCAATGTTTTCAAAAGCCTTTGGGTCCAGGATTCGTCCCAAAGTGCGGATAGAAAGGGTGGTCTCGCTACCTTCGATAGTTCCCGAAGGCAATTCCAGGTTGCCCTTCTTGAGGGCCGCCGACATCTCCGCTCCAGAAACGCCCAGGGCCTGCAAGCGCACGGGATCGATCCACAGGCGCACCGTCGGCCGCTTTTCGCCCCATATAGCCACTTCCGACACTCCGGAAATGGTCTGCAGACGTTCCTTCACCTGGTTGTTCGCGATTTCCGAAACCTCCATGGGGTCCAGCTCGTCGCTCACCAGGCTCAACATCAAAATCGGGTCGTTATCGCTGTCGGACTTATAGACCGTCGGTTCGTCCACATCGTCAGGCAAGCGACGGCGCACGCGGCTCACGCGGTCACGAACCTCGTTGGCCGCCGCCTCCAAGTCCATGCCGGTCTCGAACTCGATGTTGATGGAGGAAAAGCCGTCGCGGCTGGTAGAGGTAAGGGCCTTGATGCCCGAGGCGCTGTTGATGGAAGCTTCCAGAATTTCAGTGACTTCGGCTTCTACCACGGCGGCATTGGCGCCGGGGTAAGACGTTCTCACCTGAATCAGCGGGTAGTCCACGTTAGGATATTCACGCACGCCCAGGTTGGACGCTCCGAAAAAACCCAACAGCAGAATCACCAGGGCGACGACGCTCATCAGTACAGGGCGGCGGACCGAGAGCTGGCTTATGCTCATCAATCCACCTCGTAATTCATGGCGTGTCTGATTTCCTTGATATTGACATCCACCCCTTCCCTGAGGCTGATAATCCCGGAAACAATTACCGTATCGCCCTTAGAAAGCCCCGACGTTATTTCTACAGAAAAGGGAGTACGAAGCCCTGTCTTCACATGCTTGATATGGGCCTTGCCATTCTGGACAACAAACACATAGGCACCTTCCCTGTCGAGAATCAACGCCTCGGCAGGAATGGTGGTGCTCTTGGTCTTGCCGGGCTTCATCTGGATGGTGGCGCTCACGTAACCGCCAGCAATAAGCTTGCCGCTAGAATTATCGACAGAAACCACCACCTGCCGGGTACGGCTGCTCTCCGAAATGGTGGCGTCCAGGGCAGAAACCTTGCCCTTCTTCTCTACATTCCGTTCCTGGTCTTTCAGGGTGACCCGGTCCCCCACCTTCACGCTAGAGGCATAACGCTGGGGCACGGCAAAGCGGGCCTTCAATTTTTTCACGTCGCTCAGTTCGACAACGGGGGCGCCCGCGTTCAGCCACTGGCCTACCGAAACATCCACCAAGCCAAGCTTACCCGCAAAGGGAGCCCGAACCTCTGTCTTCTCAATTTGGGCTTTGATATACTCTACACTGGCTTCCGCCGACTGCAAATTCGCCACCGCCGCTTCCAAATCTTCTTGAGTGGCGCCCCCCTGCTGGTACAAAGTGCGGGTGCGCTGCTCCCGCTGGGCAGCAAGGGAATAGTTGGACTCCGCCTGCTTCAGCTGGGCCCTGAGTTCGGAATCGTCCAGCTTGGCAAGGAGAAGCCCCGCAGGCACGCTTGCACCGTCCTTGGCATGGAGTTCCACCAGGCGGCCAGAAACGGCGGCACTCAAGGAGACGCTGTTGTTCGCCTCCAGAGTAGCCATGGTCTGGAATTCCTGTTTCTGGTTCGAGAACTCCGCGATGTAACCCTCTACGTTCAGGCTGCGTCCGCCCTTCGCAGGCTTTCCGCCTGCACCCTGAGGAGCGTCCTTGGCAGAACAGGCGACAAGCATCGCGACAGTCAAAAGTAGCAGGAACAGGTTTCTCATAAAATTTTTCAGATTCTCAAAAATCCACTTGTTTAGATGATTATAAAGTACATATGGTTACAAAAAAAATCTAATCCCGAGTTCTGAATTCCGAATTCTGAATTTCCTCAAAATTTCACGTTTACCAAGAGCCCGCCGCCGTCTTCGCCAAACTCCGGCGCGAACTGCATCCGCTCTCCGAAGGACTTGGATGATGTCTTGCGGTAAATGCGCATGGCGTCCAGCATGGAGACCACACGGTTCAGCACCAGCGCCCCTACCGACACCTGAAAGACAATCCGGCTGATGCGGTAGTTCCGCAGGCGGTTCTTGTATTCGTCGATATGTTCCGAAGTCTCGGGATTGTCACTACTCCCCCAGTCCCACTGGATGTCGTCAGAAAATTCCTCGTTTGTCGCTTTGCCGGCGCGGATCATGGACTGGTTGTAATCCTCGTCGTTATCCGGAGAGGAATTCTGACCTGCCACACCGCTACGGCTACGGTAGTCCCCCACCGTATTCAAGAGCGAGACCTTCTTGCTGGAGGTGTTGAGCCCCGCGTGGCGCACCGCATAATCGTGGGCCGAAGAAATGTAACGCTCTCCTACGTAGTAAGACCCCACCGCCGCCATCCAGAGGGCAATATCAGTCCACATGAAGGGGCGGACCATCTCCCGTTCGTCCAGGTAAAGTTCACCCATGCCGGGCAGCAGGGCAGAGGCACCCAACGCCACGGCAAGACTCTTTTCGCTGTTCTTGCTCACACTTTCGTCAACAGAAATCACCACCTGGGAAAAAGCACAGGCCGCACAAAACAGGATGGTGAGAAAGAAACGCATTAGAATCCCCAGCTGGCCTGGACCCCAACATCAAATCCATCGAAGAAGCTCATGTAGCTTTCAAAGTGGAGCTTGTCGTACCAGGAAATGTCTTCGGAATAGAGTTCCTTGTTGTGGGCGTTGGCCGCAAAGGCCGCATCCACGGCAGAGACCAGATGGTTCAGGATAATACCCCCGAAGAACCAAACCTGCAGGTCGGCATAGTCGTTGGCCTTGCTACGCATATCGCGGTACTTGGACTGGTTCTTGGACTTGCCAAGAGGAACAATTTCATCAACAACGGCCTCTTCCAGAAGCAGGTTCTGGCCCAGGGCTACGGAATCCACATCGTCCCAGCCAAGTACGTAGGTCCTTTCACCCGCCAGCTGATAAACGCTAGACATGTCGTAGAAATTCTTCTGGCTTGCAATCTCTTGACCTAGGGATTGCGGATTCGTCACAGAAAAACGGTCCGTATGGGCCTTGTCATTGGTAAAGAGCTTGCCCTTGGTGTAACAGCCCGAAGCGTTTGCGTCACCGTAAATAGCCTTGCAGAAATCTTCGCGACTGCTCATATAGCGGGTTTCGAACCTTGATTCTTCCGTTTCGTCAGAAAGTTGGTTCAAGTAGATATCGCGCATCTGGGATTCATAGCGCCCAATGGAGAAATGATTCTTGGCAAATTTCTTGTATTTGTTCACCTGCTTGTCGTACTTGTAAACGGTAAAGTAATACCAGCCACCCCAGAGGGCTGCCTCAAGAGCGAGGTAGGCCGCACCGCGGGCGTAGTTGAAGGTAGAGCCACCTACATAAAGCTGGCCCGAACCGGGAACCACCAACGACATGAACAGGGCCTTACGAGGACTCCGGTACTTGCCTTTCATTTCGTCAATACTGTGGACCTTCGAGACCTTCACCGGGCCAAGCAGGTCGCGACGACTGATACTGCTGGACGACGGAATCACCGCCACCTCAACTGAGCTGGACGAAACTTGTGAACTGGAAGAAACCTGCGAACTTGAAGACTCGACCGAACTGGAGGATATAGCCGAGTTAGACGACACCTCGGAACTAGAAGACAGGCTATCCTGAGGAACATCGCTGGACGAGGGCAGTTGCAGAGAATCCGCCACAACACTGCTGGAAGACAGCTGAAGGGTATCCGCCACGACGATACTCGAACTAGACAGCCCTTCGGCTGGCTCAGGGACCTTGGTACTGCTAGAAGACTGTACAGAGCTAGACAAAGCTTCGGAGCTAGAGGACGCAACAACGGCGACACTAGAACTCAAAGGCTGTTCAGAGCTGGAACTCTGGGCCGTCACCGTCGCCTCGCTGGACTGGGCCGCCTCGGTTTCTGCCTCAAATTCTGCAAACAGGTCACGAGGCTGGGCAAATACCGACACCGCCAAAAGACTTGCCACATAGGCAATAAGAGAAAACTTGCGCATACCTAATTAAAATAGCAAATTAAAGCGGTTTTATCACAACAAACCCAAGTTAAGCGATTGTAAAAGTGTAAAAAAAAATACTTGACGAAGAGAAGACTATTGAGTACTTTTTAACTGTACATTTACCAAGTAAACTAATATGAAAAATCTCACAAAATTTCTTAGCATAGCCCTTTTGACTATCTCATGGACTGCCTGTTCTGATTCTTCCAGCGGGTCCACCGATCCAAACCAGCCTCCCGATACTATTGACCCCCAATCTTCTGAAACCCCCGATGGCGACATGTCTTCTGCAAATTCAGAGCAAGACCTGTCTAGCTCCAGTATTTTTGTTCCCGAAGAACTTGTGTACGACAGCGTCGGCTTCGTTGATATCGGCGCCGCCTATCGAACCGTCGCCCCTGATGAAAAAGTTGTTTTTGTGTTGCGGCACGGAGAAAGACAACCCTATCTTACCAGAGAAACCCAGCTCACTGAAAAAGGAGTGCAGCAATCTCAAACCGTAGGACAAAAGCTAATCGGCGGAGAAGATTTTGTCTTCGGCCACACAGACTATGTCCGCACCGAAGAAACCGCCCAAAACATCGCCATAGGCAGGGGACAGTCATCCTTCATTCATGACACTATTGCCGAAATTACAGGTAGCTGGTTCGTCAAAGACAACGACCTCCGTCAATCTTACGTATCCAAAGATACCGGTTCAAATGCCGTAGTTGCATTGTGGGCATATCAAGGACTTTTTGCAGACGCTTTTTATAACTTGGAAGAGCGCGGTCAAGAAGCAATCGACAAGTATCTCACCAAGGACTACAATGAAATGGCAAAAGCAAAGGTCATTATCAGCCACGACGAATTTATTGTTCCGTTGCTTGCATATACAACACTCAACACAACTGGAGTCAGGTATAACTGGCGGCCTTGGTGGATTAACTACCTAACTGGCGTTGCGATTATCGTCAACAGCAAGAACGAGAAACGCTATATCTGTGTCAAGGGATTAGATTCCGCTCTTCTATAATTCTAATACAGAGTATAACATCACAATTAATTCCCCGGAAATAACCGGGGAATTATTATTTACCAACAAAAAAACCGCCCCCGAAGGAGCGGCTTTTTAAGATTTCTAGCAGTCAGAGAGAATTAAGCCTTCTCAGCGACTACCCAAACCTTGACCTGAGCTTCAACATCGCTGAACACCTTGATAGCGACGGTGTAAACACCGAGCTGCTTGATGGGTTCGTCGAGCTGAACCTGGGCGCGGCTAATCTTGACGCCGGCCTTGGTGATAGCTTCGGCAATGTCGCCTGCAGTGACGGAACCGTAGAGGCGTTCGCCTTCCACAACCTTGCGTTCCAGGTTGACGGAAATCTGAGCGAGCTTGGCGGCAACGTCGCCGGCAGCAGCGAGTTCCTTCTGGAACTGGGCTTCGAGGGCGGCACGGTTGGTTTCAATCTGGAGCTTCGCTTCCTTGGTAGCACGCACGGCGAGCTTGCGAGGGAACAGGTAGTTACGGGCGTAACCGTCCTTAACCTTCACGACGTCGAGCATCTTGCCCAGGTGAGGAACATTGGCCTTAAGAATAATTTCCATAGTCTAGTTCCTCCTATTAGCGAACGCTGTCCGATACAAAGGGGAGAATCGCCATCTGGCGGGCACGTTTGATAGCCTCGTTCAGCATGCGCTGGTACTTGGCAGAGGTGCCGGAGATGCGGCGAGGAATGATCTTACCGCGTTCGGAGATGAAGCGACGGAGAGTCTTCTCGTCCTTGTAGTCGATAAACTTGACATTGTTTTCCGTGAACCAGCAAGTCTTCTTGCGACGGATACGGGGTGCCTGTTTCTTATCTTCAAAAGCCATTATTCAGCCTCCCCTTCTTCTGCGTCAACCGGAATGATTTCTTCGGTGGACTGAGCCATATCCTGGTTGTAAACGATTTCGCTCATGGGATAGTCCACGAGGGTCATCCAGCGGAGAGCGTTTTCGTTGAGCTTGAGAGCGGCTTCCATGTTTGCCACTACGGCGGCTTCGGCCTTGTAGTAGAAAATCACGTAGTAGCCGTGCTGGCGCTTCTTGATGGTATAGGCGAGCTTGCGCTTGCCCCAATCGTCGCGGCGGAGAATTTCGCCACCGCCGTTGGTGATCATGGAGGCGATGTTCTCGACTTCGGCATTGATAGCGTCGTCGGAGATCATGGCATCGATAATCACCATGGTTTCGTACTGTCTCATAATGAGTCCCTTTGGTCTTTCGCCCAGGTCCACCATTGGCCCTGGGAGGGTTCCGGCCATAAAAACCGGTGGACCAAATATAGAAAAAAGGGGCTTTTTGTCAAACCTCGGGGCTAAATTCCCAGGGTAAACCCGATAATCAGGGCCCTGTTCCAGTCCGAGACCCCCCTGTGAAAATACCTCTGGAAGCCTCCTTCCACGGTAAACCACAGGGAATAGGTGTTCTTTTGGGCCCAATCCCAGACACTCCGCAAATTGAAGCCCAAACCGGGGGTCATGGTCAGGAGCTGGGAATTGTTAAAGTTATGCTCGTAATGGACGGCCCCGAAAATCCCAAGGTATTTGGGGAACGCATACCCCATGCCAAACTCCAGCCCCGCCGAAAAGCCGTCCAGGGAGAACATCTTTTCGCAGTTGGTCGCCTTTATCGCAGAATCTGCCACCGAGGCGATTTCGTCATCATCGTCGATATCATCAATGTCGTCCCCATCCTTGGAGCGGTTCTTCCACTGCTCCCGAAGCTCCGAAATGTCCGTAGTTTCTAGCCCCATCAAAGGAGAAAGGTACATGGAAAAGTTTGAAAAAGACAGGTGGAACTTGCCGGACAGGCGGTACCGCTGGTACAGGACCGAAGTCCTGGAGTCCATCTCACCGCCGAAAAAACGGACTTCCACCCCTCCCGAAAACCAAGGCGTATAGAAGTAGTCCGCCTGACCCTGCCAGATTCCCACACAGTCACATTTCTCGCTGGCGTCAAACACGCCCATGCCGATACCCACCGTAAAGCCCTTGCCCGTGTAGGCGGACTGTTTCGGGAGAGGAATGTCGGAAACGCTGTCCGCAGATTCGGCGGCAAACACAAAGGAAACCCCTGCCAAAAGCAGGATTATGGCATAACGCGCAAACACAGGTAAAATGTACAAAAATTGCACAAAATTCGTCTCTTTTTCATTTTGCCGTGCTTTTCCAATGGAAATTTCGTATTTTAGGGTTTATACTAGGAGTTTTATCGCCAATGCTCAAACGCTTTTTCGCTCTCGTGACCCTGACTGCCGGACTTTGTTTTGCACAACTTGCCGCCGAACCCAAGGTGGCAGACGTCCAGCTCATGCAAGATTCTACAACCCATGCCCCCATGAAGATGGACTTTTCCAAGCCCCTGGTGGGCATCAACGATCCTGGCATCCTGTTCAGCCATTTCAGCAACCGTCCGCTGCTCATCTACTACTTCAGCCCCAAGTGCCCCCACTGCCAGCGGCATTTTCCCGAAATCCAGGACCTGATGAAGGAGTATGAATCCGCAGGCCTTACGGGTATTGCCATCGGCCTTGGCGGCGGCATCAAGAAGAACGACATCCGCATGTTCATCGACCAGTTCCACGCCGTGATTCCCGTGTTCCAGGACGCAAACAGCAAGTTCGGTCCGGCTTACGGCACGGGCTACATCCCGGTGCTCTACTTTGTCCAGAGTGACGGTACATTTTACCGCTACGAGACTTTGGACGAAGCCAACATGAACCACCTGAAAGCTACGCTGAACAAGGTGTTGAAGAAATAATTCGGATTTTTGAATTCGGAGCTCGGAGTTTATTGCTTAAGATAATCAAGTTCTCTTCCTCCAGGGGTTACAGAACTTCGCTCGCAAAAAAAATTTAAGCAGCAGAAAACCCGGGCCTTGCGGTCCGGGTTTCTGTTTTAAGGAGAAAATGATTGTTCTCTTGACCGGCGATGATTACATCATGCCGCCCATGCCACCCATGGAGGGATCCATAGCAGGCGCTGCCGGCTTGGGTTCCTTCTTCTCGGTGATCACGCAGTCTGTGGTGAGGATCATCGAGGCGATGGAGGAGGCATTCTTGAGGGCCGTGCGGGTCACCTTGGCCGGGTCGATGACGCCAGCCTTGATGAGGTCTTCGTAGGTGTCGGTCTTCGCGTTGTAACCGAAGGCGTCCTTGCCTTCCTTGACCTTGTTCACCACCACAGAGCCTTCGAGGCCCGCGTTCTGCACGATCTGGCGGAGCGGTTCTTCGATGGCGCGGCGGATGATGGCAGCACCGGTCTTCTGGTCATCGTTATCGAACTTGAGGGAGTCGATGGCCTTTTCGGCACGGATGAGGGCAACGCCACCACCCGGAACGATACCTTCTTCGACGGCAGCGCGGGTTGCGTGCATGGCGTCGTCGACGCGGTCCTTCTTTTCCTTCATTTCGACTTCGGTAGCGGCACCGACCTTGATGACGGCAACGCCGCCGGCCAGCTTGGCCAGGCGTTCCTGGAGCTTTTCGCGGTCGTAGTCGCTCGTGGTGGTTTCGATCTGCTTCTTGATCTGACCGATACGGCCCTTGATGGAGGCAGCATCACCGGCACCTTCCACGATCGTGGTGTTGTCCTTGGTGATGGTGATGGACTTGGCCTGGCCAAGGACGGTGACCGGAGCATCTTCGAGCTTGGCGCCCGTGTCTTCGGAAACCAGCATACCGCCAGTGAGGATAGCGATGTCTTCGAGCATGGCCTTGCGACGGTCACCGAAGCCCGGGGCCTTGACGGCGGCGACCTTCAGGGTGCCACGCATCTTGTTCACAACCAGCGTTGCGAGAGCTTCGCCATCGACGTCTTCGGCGATGATGAGGAGAGACTTGCCCTGCTTTGCCACGTGTTCGAGCATCGGGAGCAAATCCTTCATGGTAGAAATCTTCTTGTCGTACAGGAGGATGTACGGATTCTCGAGGGAGACTTCCATACTGTCGGTATTGGTGACAAAGTACGGAGAGAGGTAGCCGCGGTCGAACTGCATACCTTCCACGACGTCGAGCACTGTGTCGGCAGTCTTGGATTCTTCGATGGTGATGACACCGTCGTTGCCGACCTTTTCCATGGCGTTGGCGAGGAGGTCACCGATTTCCGGGTCGTTGTTCGCAGAGATGGTAGCGACCTGGGCAATGTGTTCCTTGCCGTTGATCTTCACGGCCATCTTGCCGATTTCCTTGATGACGGCGTCAACCGCAGCGTCCATGCCGCGCTTGATGTCCATCGGGTTTGCACCGGCAGCGACGTTCTTCAAGCCTTCGCGAGTGATTGCCTGGGCGAGAACGGTTGCAGTCGTGGTGCCGTCACCGGCAGCGTCAGAAGTCTTATTTGCGACTTCCTTGGCCATCTGGGCGCCGAGATTTTCGTAGGCGTCTTCGAGTTCCACTTCCTTAGCGACAGTCACGCCGTCCTTGGTCACGTTCGGGGCACCGAAGGAGCGGGCGATCATCACGTTGCGGCCCCTGGGGCCGAGAGTTACCTTGACAGCGTTGGCGAGCTTGTCCACGCCCTTCATGAGGGATTCGCGAGCCGCCACATCAAACTTGAGTTGCTTTGCCATTTTGTTTTTTCCTTTTTTCTTGTTTTAAACTTTTTAGAGGGGCTAGGATCTAGGATCTAGGGTCTAGGGCGGCGGAGCCGCGATTATTTCCTCTAGCCCCTAGCCTCTAATCTCTAGTCTCTCTTATGCTACAAAGTAGCGATGACGTCCGGTTCCTTCACGATGAGGTAGTTTTCGCCGTCAACGGTGACTTCGGTGCCGCTGTACTTGCCGTAGAGCACCACGTCGCCCACCTTGACTTCCATCGGGACGATTTCGCCCTTGTCGTTCTTGCGGCCCGGGCCCACGGCCACGACCTTGCCCTGCATGGGCTTTTCCTTGGCGTTATCTGGAATGAAGAGACCCGAGGAGGTCTTCTGTTCGGCTTCTGCCGGCTTGACAACGATTCGATCTGCTAAAGGCTTGATCATTTTACTTTTCCTTTTTTGCGGACGGCCGCTTTCGCGGGGCCCTTTGTTTAAACACTGCCCAGAAGGGCGTTTTTGTTTTCGCCATCAAATCAGCAATTTCCGTGCCAAAACTTGCAAGTTCCATATCAAGGGGCGAAAACCGCGTTATGCTCCCCGATAACGACAAACGAGCTTCCGATTTATGGTGTTTTCTGGCCAAATTCCCGATTTTTGGCAAAAAATTTGCTACTTAGGAAACAAGCCCACCTAAAATCCCATTTTACTTAGATTTTTGACGTTTAATTTTGAAACGTGTTTTTACAATGTTTCAAATTTAACCACTTTGGGCCTTAGCCCCGGAGTTGTTTTATGTATTCCGCACTGCGGACCTTGTCGGCCGCCAGCAGGACCTCCTTCCTGGAAAGCCTCCTCAGCTTTTCTTCCATGCTACGATACTCCCTTTCGTAGATGGAACGAAATTTCTCCGTCATTTCTACCGGAGAAATACCCAAACCCCGAGCCAGAAGGCAAAAACTTTCGAATGAAGGAATGCGTTTGCCGCTTTCCATCATGGAAATGAATTGCCTCGTCAAACCTGATTCCATGGACAGCTGTTTCTGAGATATAAATGACTCCTTTCTCGTCCGCAGCACCAGTTTTTGGAATGCTATGCAAAAGATATCGTGATTGTGAGTCATGGCGCCAATTTTATCAAATCATGACGGGGAATCGTGCAAACAATAGTTACCTAATTACTATAATTTTGATAAAATCTTGTTTACATTAAGCAAATAGGGCGGGCTCCGCCCTCCCTAAGACCCTCCCGGCGCTCAATAACCCGCCAGCTTCTAAACAAGGACCTCGGGTCAGCTGGTTATTTTCGCGGCCACCTTCGGTGGCTATGCGAATAGGGAGAGGTTTCCCTAAAGCAAACAAAAAAAAGACGACTTACTTCCGTAAATCGCCTTTTTATGCGGGTGCCAGGACTCGAACCTGGAGCCTTTTGGTTCGTAGCCAAACGCTCTATCCAGTTGGGCTACATCCGCATTGGTGCCCCAAATATAGCATTATCGGCCTACATGTCAAGGGATTTTCTTTAAATTTCTTGAAAGAATTACTAAATTTGGGCAAAAGAATCAAGTTCCGCGCAGAAACATAAAATGGTCAAGAACATTATTTTCAAGATACTGAACGCTCTCAAGTCCGCCTTCCTGAAAAAGAAAGTCATCCTGTGGCTGCTCATTTTGTTTCTGCCGGTCCTGCTTGTGGCGGCTGCCGTCGTGGTCACATACAACCACTTCTTGCCGGAACTTCCTTCTCTCTCCCAGCTGGAACAGATCAACCCCAAACTGGTCACCAATATCTACGACATGAACGGGAAAATCGCCCACGAATACTACGTGGAGCGCCGCGAATGGGTCAGCTTCGACTCCATCCCCGAAAACGCCATCCACGCCGTGATGGCCACCGAAGACCGTGAATTCTACAACCACTGGGGCATGAATGTTTGGGCCATTCCCTCCGCCATCATGGAAAGCGTCTCTAGCGGCAAGAAACTCCGCGGAGCTTCCACCCTCACCCAGCAGCTCACCAAGCTTTTGTTCCTTACGCCGGAGCGCTCCATTTCCCGTAAAATCAAGGAAGCCATGACGGCCATCCGTATCGAGCAGACCTACACCAAGCAAGAGATTCTCGAATTCTACATGAACGAGGTTTACCTGTCTGCCGGCAACTACGGTTTTCAGGCCGCAGGCAAGTACTATTTCGGACGCCCGCTGGATAGCCTTACCATTCCGGAGTTGGCCGTGCTGGCAGGCATGCTCCAGCGCCCCGAAGCCTACCGCCCCGACAGGCACCCCAAGGCATCTCTGGAACGCCGCAATACCGTGCTGTTTGCCATGATGGATGCGGGCTACATCAGCAAGGAAGATTACCGCAAGTATGTGGACACCCCCATCACCTTGGCCGAAAAAGAAGAAGAGAAAGGTGCGGGCCTCTACTTCTACGAAGAAATCCGCAAGTACATGGAAAAGAAGTACGGCGAAAATTCCCTCTATGCCGACGGTGTTTCCATCTATAGCACCATCGACCCCGATATCCAGGCCTACGCCGACAGCGTGGCACAGGTCCAGGTAGAAAAAGTCCGCCGCCGCATCAAGTACCGCGCCACACGCCGCCTGTTCCTCACAAACAAGTACGATATGCCCGAAGACAGCGTTGTCGCCCACTTCGACAGCATCTATACCCTGTTCAAGAAAGACTACCTGGCAAACGACACCAACCCGGATCCCAAGAAAAGACGTTTCCCCGACAGTATCCAGTATCACCACGCCGAAGTGGCCGCCATCTTGATCGAAAACGAGACCGGAGCCATCCGCGCCATGGTGGGCGGAAGCGACTGGAACAGCTCCCGCTGGAATCGCGCGGTGCAGTCCCTGCGCCAGCCGGGCTCCAGCTTTAAGCCTATCGTCTATGCTACCGCCATGGACAACGGGGCTTCCCCCTGCGACTCCGTGAACGACCAGCCCGTCACCATCCCCGACCCCGACGACAAGGACAAGAACAAGGTCTGGCGTCCGGCAAACTTCGGTCACGACTTTGAAGGAATGATGACGCTCCGCAAGGCCCTCTACAAGTCCAAGAACCTGCCCGCTATCCTTACCGGCATGAAATACGGGCTCAGCAACGTGGTGAATTATGCACGCAAGTTCGGCATCGTAAGGGCTCCGCTCCTTGCAGTCCCGAGCCTTGCCCTGGGTTCCGTGGGCGCCACCCTGATGGAAATGACTTCGGCCTATACCGTGTTCCCCAACGGCGGTAACCGTATCGAACCCTACATGATCGAATCCATCGTCGATAAAAACGGCGAGACCATCGAGAAAAACATGAAGGTGGAACACGAAGTGCTCCGGGCCCCCAGCGCCTACCTGATGGTGGACATGCTGAAAGACGTGAACGTCCGCGGAACGGCGGCAAGAGTCTGGGCCAGCGGCTTTACCCACCCCAGCGGCGGAAAGACGGGCACCACCAACGACTATACCGACGCCTGGTATATCGGATTCACCAAGCAGTACACCATGGGCGTGTGGATTGGTTCCGACAGCCCGGGCACTATGGGTGCGGGCCACACCGGCACCGAAGACGCCTTGCCTGTTTGGCTTGCTGTCATGACCGAACTTCACAAGGACCTTCCGAGACTCCCCTTCCCCGTGCCTGCAGGCGTTTCCAGCAGGGGCATCTGCAACTACACCGGCAAGGTGGCCGGAGAGTTCTGTTCCGAAAAGACCTACTGCCTCTACACCGCAGGTTACGCCCCTACCGAAGTCTGCGACGGCAACCATTTCGAAGTCAAGACGAAGTCCGCCGACGACGCCACCCTCTTCAGCAACAAGGGTGCAGCGGAGTCCTCTACCGGGCCTAAAAAGACCCGGAAAATGTTCTAGGAATCTGTCCTGTATTTCGACAAGAAAACGCCTGAAATCCGCTAGATATCAAGGGTTTGAGCATACTCAACCCTTAACAAAATCTTATATTTTTTCTATCTTTGCGGTGCTATGGATTGGCCGCACAACATAAAGACCCTTACGGGCGACGAGCTCAAGGCTTGGCTTCGCGAACAAGACGAGAAGCCCTTCCGTGCCGACCAAATCCAGAAATGGCTTTTTTGCCAGCAGGTCAAGACCTACGACGAGATGGTGAACATCTCCCCCGCCCTCCGCGAAAAGCTGGCCGCCAAGTTCAGCCTCCGGGCCCTTACCGAAGAGACCCGCATGGAATCCGTCGATGGCACCGTCAAGTGGCTTTTCAGGACCCACGACAACCACCACATCGAGACGGTGATGATTCCCTCCAACGGACGGTTCTCGGTGTGCGTTTCCACCCAGGTGGGCTGCGCCATGAACTGCGCCTTCTGCCGCACCGCCAAGATGGGCTTTACCCGCAACCTGGAAGCGGGCGAAATCCTGGAAGAGATCATCAACGTGAACTGGTTCCTGAAAGATTCCGGCACTCTCGATGCCGACGGAAAAATCGCCCAGGTCACCAACATCATCTTCATGGGCATGGGTGAACCGCTGAACAATCTCGAAAACGTGCACCGGGTCTGCTGCACGCTCCATAACCAGAGCCTGTTCAACATGGGCTCCAAGCGCATGACGGTAAGCACCAGCGGCGTAGTGCCCAAGATCAAGGAACTGGTGAACCGGAACACCCCCTGCTGCCTTGCGGTAAGCCTGAACAGCACCAACAACGAATACCGCTCCTCCGTGATGCCGGTCAACAAGACCTGGCCCATCGAAAAGCTTTTGGAAGCGGTGGACGAATACATCCGCCGCACCGACAACTACGTGACTTTCGAATTCGTCCTCATCAAGGACATCACCTGCACTCCCAAGGCCGCCAAGGAACTTATCCGCATTTGCGCCCCCCGCCGGGTGAAGGTGAACGCCATCGTGCTTAACGACGGCGACGACCCCACACTGCACGCGCCTACCCCCGAAGAAGTGGAAGACTTCCTTGCCAAGGTGCGTGCCGCCGAAATTCAAATAACGATCCGCAATCCAAGGGGCCGAGACATCTTGGCCGCCTGCGGACAACTCGCGTACAAAAAGGATGGTAAAACATGTTAACGCAGAACCTCCCCGAATTCTGGGACAACCTCTACATGGACGGAAAGGACTACTGGAATTTCAAGAAGGCGACCCCCGCTCTCCTGGAATTCTTCAAGAACCCTTCCTGCCCCGCTACCGGCTCGGTCCTGATTCCTGGAGCGGGTTTCGGCTACGATGCCGAAGCCTGGGCTAATAAAGGTCACGACGTGCTGGCTGTAGATTTCGCACCTACCGCCGTAGATGAACTGGACCACCTGAGCCGCAAGTACAAGAACCTCCGCTCTCTGGACCTGGACCTGTTCACCCTCTCGCCCAAAGACCCCAAGCGTGGCGGCCAGCTGTTCGACATCGTCTATGACTACGGCACCTTCTCGGCAATCCACCCGGGCCGCCGCGACGAATTTTTTGAAGTCTGCTACAAGATGCTCAAGGACGACGGCCTGTTCATCTGCCTCATGTACCCCCTCGTGAACGGAAAGACCCTGCAGGGGCCTCCCCACTGCACCAGCGAAGGCGAACTCATGGCCCGCTTGGACGGCGTGTTCGACATCGTGGAACGCATCAAGCCCGTTAACAGCATTCCTGGCCGCGAAGGCAAGGAAGAATTCTGGCTCATGAAAAAGGTCATTTAACAGTGACCAAAGCTATCCAGAAAAGCATTAACTAACTTTTAAAGATAAAAAGAGCATTGGGTAAAAGTTCTCATCACTCAAAACCCACTACTCACAACTCATAAGGATTGAACTATGGCACAAGATTTATGTCCCTGCGGATCTGGCAAAGAATACTCTGAATGCTGTGAACCCATCATCAAGGGAACAGCCCTCGCCCAGAGCCCCGAAGCCCTGATGCGTTCCCGTTACACCGCCTACGCCAAGCACGAAATCAAGTGGCTCAAGGACTCCCTAGAAGCCACCCAGCGCAGCGACTTTGACGAACCCAGCGTAGAAGCCTGGAGCCGCGATTCCGAATGGCTCGGCATCGAAATCAAGCAGACCAAGACCGAAGAAGAAAAGAACATCGGCTGGGTGGAATTCATTGCCCGCTTCAAGCAAGGAAACATCACCCGCAACCACCACGAACTGGGCGAGTTCCACAAGGTGGGCGGCGCCTGGTTCTTCTACGATGGCCGTGCCGTCAAGCAAGAAACCGTCCACAAGGAAGGCCCGGATGTTGGCCGCAACGACCCCTGCCCCTGCGGATCCGGCAAGAAGTACAAGAAGTGCTGCGGAGCGGGGAAATAGAGACTAGAGATTAGAGACTAGAATCTAGTGAAAAAGAATCACGCACGTTGTGCGTCAAATTTTTCTCTAGTCTCTAGATCCTAACCCCTAGATCCTAACCACTAGATCCTAAATCCTAACCTCTAACCCCTAGGCATATGTTCAAAGTTTTCGTAGACGGTGAAGCAGGAACCACAGGCCTGCAGATTTATGAACGGCTCGCGAAGCGTAGCGATGTCGAAGTGTTGCGCATTGCCCCAGAACTCCGCAAGGATACTGCCGAACGCAAGAGGCTCATCAATGAGTCCGACGTGACGTTCCTGTGTCTGCCCGACGCTGCC
>CALATK010000002.1 GCA_937891805.1 uncultured Fibrobacter sp.
GGCTTGATGAGGAAAGATGAAAGGGGTAACTGCAATGGAGAATTGTCTCTTCTGCAAAATCGCTGCGGGTGAAATCCCCAGCACGAAGGTATATGAGGACGAGCGTGTGCTGGCCTTCCGCGATATCGCGCCGCAGGCGCCCGTGCACGTGCTGGTGCTCCCCAAGGGGCTCGTAGGCGACCACACCGACGGACACATCGACAACGTGGCCCGCTTCGTGGCTACTGACCGGGTGGTCATTCCGGCGGCAAGCCCGAGGAGCGCCAACGGTAAATACCTGGAAGAGGCCCGCGCCGCCATTTTGGAATTCCTGAAGCTCCACTACGGCAAAAAAGCCAAGGTGGACACCATCCCGCTGCCGCCACAGCGCAAGTTGCCCGACGGTCAGATTCTCCCGGCCAGCTACATGAATTTCATCTATGTGAACGGCGGGTTAATTTATCCTAAATACAGGTGTGCCGCCGACAGGGCGGCCGAAGAATATTTCCGCAAGGTTTACCCCAAACGGAAGATTATCGGGCTGGACTGCCGCACCGTCATCGAAGAGGGCGGAAGCCTGCACTGCATGAGCAAGCACGAAAGCGCTTGATTCTAAAAGTTTCTGACAAACTTTCTAATTGAGATAAAAACTGATACCGCTGGAAACGCCCCAGATAAGGCTGCCATCCGTTGCTGTCAAGATGGCACCAACGCTGTAATCCAGCCAACGAGTAATCCTGTAACCCACATTAAGGTAATTGCTGGTAATGGAGGGGACATTCAGGGATTCTCCTTCCACGTCCGGTTCTGGGGTATAGAAACTCACGTTATAGTTCAGGTAGAACTTGCTGAAATACAACGCCCAGAAAGCACCCATAAAAGGGCTAGTGTTAAATCGGTAATGATGGTCGCTTGAGCTATTGCACCCTGCCCGAACTGGGTCATACGAAAGTTGGTCGTATTCATCTTCGTACCAACCCGTCTCGCAGTTTTCAAGGGTGTATTCCAGGTCGCTGTACTGATGGAACAATCCCAGGAAGGCGCCAAGTTCCATATGGGATGTATTCATCCCTACGGTGCCGTGATGGTATAGGCCATCCTTGTAACCAACGCCTGTACCAATCATGAAGTGTCTGCTCTTGTAAAACCAGTCTGCCTTGCCCGAAAAATCGTTTCCGCCAATCTCGTAACGCCACTCATATTCTTTACCGTTACTGTAAAGGCCTTCCCTTATCACCACATTTTTATGGACGCTCTTGTAGACTTTGCCCGAAAAACGCCAGGAGAAGGAATGAGGTTTCTGTTCAGCGTTGGCCCCGTGAACTTCGGGAGCTTCAGAAGCGGTCATGCTGAAATCATAGACCCGAGTGACGGAACAACCCATAAGGAAAAATGGAATAAACAATAAGCAGGCAAATGGAAAACGAATTCTAGGCATAAAAAATTTTCAGACAAAAAACACTTTTTCGGGATATCAGAGCGGCAAGCTCATCTGCCCCGTTTTCGGGTCTTTTATGGGTTCTGCAACCGTCGATTCCGCAGGTGCTTCCGATGGTTTGACCGGTGCGGCCTGGGCGGCATTCTGGCCTTCGTTCAGGCGTTCGTCCAGCAGGTTTCTCGGCGGGGCTTTTGCCGCCTGCGTAGCACCCTCGGCCTTTTTTGCACGGGCGATGGCGTTCTTGGCCAGCTGATCCACCGCCTCGTTCCACTTGACGCCCGTATGGGCAGCCACCTTCTCGAAACTTACCCGATGGACTAGCGGGCGGCAAGCCTCCACGTATTTCTTGGCGATGGAACTTTTGGCCTTCCACTCCCCCTTGGCCCAGCGTGCCACACCTTCGTAGTCGTGGCAGATGACGGCGGTGCGGTCATTGTTCTCCAGCCAGCGCATGGCCTGATAGCTCGCCATGACTTCGCCGTCGATGTTGCGGCTTTCGGCATCGAACACGGTCACTCCGGAGCCGTGCGCAACTTCTTGATCGTTTTCCACCACGATAAAGCCCCAGCCCGCCTTGGGGTAACCTTCCAAGAAAGAACCGTCCACGTAGATGCGGAGTCCCTTGGGGGCAGGAGCGGAAACGCCGTTCAGCCAGTTCGCCGCCTCTTGCCGCGTTGGAAAAGCGCGAAAAAGCACGCCCTTGACGCCATGGGTGAGTTCCTGGCATTCTTCCCAAGAAAGCACGATTTTTCCACCGTCTGGCGCCTTTATCGCATAGAATTTCTGTTTCGCCATTTGCCCAAATTTATATATTTTGTGAGACTGTAATTTTGGAGACCCTTTGAAACCTTCGCCTTACTTTGCCGATCGGTTTAAGTTCTTTTTCAAGCGATTCGCCAGCAGCGAGTCGCTCCGTCGGTGGTTCCTGAAACAGGCGGGCGAAGATTCCGGAGCCTTCAGTTTTCCGGACATTTTGAAGAACCACCCCAAGACACTGGTGTTTTTGCCCCGAAAGTTCGAGGACGCAGTGGCTTTCTTAAGCCCCATGCCCAAGGAATGGTTCAACAACGTGCAGTTTTGCGCCCACGAGAGCCTGCAGGCCCTGATTTCGGCCAAGCGGAGCCACGCCTTCTACTTTAGCGACCTGGAATGCCGTTTCGGCGAACCCGTTTTCGAGGGAATCCTTGCAAAAATCGAGGCTTACGAGCCCGAAGTTTGCATCTACCTGGACGAGCCCTTCTTGCCGAGACTTTACCTGGCCAAAAAAAGCGGAGCCCAGTGCCGTATCGGGTTCAACAGTGAATCCCTTTACCCCTTCTTGAACCTGAGCCTCCACCCCGACCAGTCATCGGAAGCGGCCCTCATCTCCAAGTATTACGGAGTGACCTGATGTACAAGGGTTCAGGAAGCAAGATAGAGAACGGCGGCTACGCGGATCTGCATTTGC
>CALATK010000003.1 GCA_937891805.1 uncultured Fibrobacter sp.
CGCACCAGAACGCTGTTTTCTTGACGGCCCTCTGCGCCGTGATTTATGCGGTGGATACCCACGCTGACCTGCTCCGCATGACGGTGGCGGGAGCGGGTAACGACCATCGTCTTGGAGCCAACGAGGCGCCTCCGGCAATCATGTCCATTTACCTTGGTGACCAGCTGATGGATGTCATCGACCAGCTGGAACAGGGCGTGCCCAAGTCCAGCAAGCAGGCGGGTGCCATGCGGATTGGCGCAGACGCCTTGCCGCCGCTCCCTCGGGACGCTACCGACCGTAACCGCACGAGTCCCTTCGCCTTTACGGGAAACAAGTTCGAGTTCCGCGCTCCGGGCTCTAGCCAGAGCTGTTCCGAACCCAATGTGGTGCTGAACACCATCGTGGCCGAAGCCTTCGATATGATTGCGGAGCAGCTGGAAAAACTGGACGAGAAGAATTTCCACACGGGACTGCAGAAGATTCTCCAAAAAATCGTGAAGGAACACAAGCGCGTAATCTTCAACGGCAACGGCTATACCGACGAGTGGATTGCCGAAGCGGAACGCCGCGGGCTGCCTAACATCAAGACCTCCATGGAAGCCATGAAGGCCCTGGTGAAAGACGAGAACGTGGCCCTGTTCGAGAAGTACGGCGTGATGAACCGTCGCGAGATGGAATCCCGCTACGAGGTGAACGTGGAGGATTTCCACAAGCGTATCCATATCGAAGGGGAAATCGCCCGTGACCTGGCAAAGAACGTGATTTTGCCCAAGGTGGTGGATTCTTACTCCAAGGCCCTCAAGACCAACGAAATGGCCCTGAACCAGGGATTCCCTGGCTTGGATAGTTACGCCAAGGCTCTGGGCGAAGGCTCTTCGAAACTGATGGCCGCCATTGCCAAGATGGAAGCCTGCCTGGAGAAGGACCACGAGGATATTCTCGACGCCATGGCGGAGCTCCGCGGCGTGGTGGACGCCCTGGAAAAAATCGTGCCCGACGACTGCTGGCCCCTGCCCAAGTACAGGGAAATGCTGTTCATCTACTAATGTGGAATGTGGGCGGCTACG
This sequence comes from uncultured Fibrobacter sp., assembly GCA_937891805.1. Taxonomy (GTDB): domain Bacteria; phylum Fibrobacterota; class Fibrobacteria; order Fibrobacterales; family Fibrobacteraceae; genus Fibrobacter. Next base: position 1,050 of record CALATK010000003.1, read on the forward strand.
CCGCAATGTGGGGTGTGAAATTATCCACTCCACATCACACACTCCACATCGCACATCTTACTTTTATATCTTTGAAAAGAACCAAGGGGGCTTTATGCAAGACGCTGAACGGGATAAACGCATATCCGAACTTGTGAAAAAGGACCAGGAGCACGACGCCCGCCTGGATGCCCAGGCCGAAAAGGATTACGAGCACGACCTGCGTATCGATTCCCTCTACAGCAAGGAACGGGAGCAGGAATTCAAGATCAAGGCCCAGGTGGCAAAGGACGCGGAACACGATTTCCGCCTGAATTCCGTGGACTCCAAGAACGAGGAGCAGGATTCGGAACTGCATCGCCAGTCCATCAAGGACCGGGAGCACGATGCCCGCTTGGAAACCTTGGAAAAGCTTTATGCGGACCTGGCCGCCCGTGTGGAATTTTTGGAATCGCAACTGAAAAAATAGGCCCATGTCGCAGCCTGTCCGGAACATCGCCATCCTTGCCCACGTGGATGCGGGCAAGACCACCTTGTCGGAACGGATTCTGTTCACGGCAGGGGAGGTGCGTCGTCCGGGCCGCGTAGAAGAAGGCCTTGCCACTATGGACTACCTGCCCGAAGAAAAGGACAGGGGCATCACCATCGAAAGCGGCGTGGCCCACTTTGAGTGGAAGGATACCTGGTTCAATTTTATCGATACGCCGGGTCACGTGGATTTTGGCGCCGAGGTGGACACGGCCCTCACGGCGGTGGAAGGGGCGATTCTTGTGGTGAGTGCCGCAAGCGGTGTAGAGACCCAGACGGTGGCCGCTTTCAAGAAACTCCGGGAGGCGGGCGTTCGGACGATTTTGTTCGTGAACAAGCTGGACAATCCCGACTATTCCCTGGACGAAACCCTTATCAACATCGAAGAGGTTCTGGGTGTGCGTCCGGTGCTCATGACGCTGCCGGAATATCGGGACGGCAAGATGACCGGCGTGCTGGACGTGCTGAGCAAAAGCCGCCTGGAACATTCCGCTACCGGCGAAGAAGTGGTGGACGAAGGCTGGAATGTGGATGACGGTTGGGACCAGGCCCACGACTTGAAAAAGCATTACGCCGAGGCGGTGGAATTTGCCAGCAATTTTGATGACGAGATTTTGAAGCTTGCCATGGAAGGTAAGCCTGTGCCGGCGAAGATTCTTTTGCGGGGGCTGAAGGCCCTGGCGGCAAGCGATGATTACGCCTTGTGCTATGCGGGCTCTGCCATGGAAGGTTTTGGCGTGCGGAGCCTCACGACGGCGCTGACTTTCTTTTTGCCAGAGGTGCCCGCCTTTGACAAGGGCGAACTTGGCCAGGTGATACGCCTCAGGTATTTCAAGGGAGTGGGGGAGATTTCCATATTCCGAAGCCACACGGATTTGGAACGTAAGGCATGGCCTGCGGGCTTTGAGTTTTCGAGACTGAAGGCGAACCTGCTGGTGCCTGTAGATGAAATCCGTGCAGGCGATATTTACGCGATGCGCACCCCTTTCGAGACGGAACTGGGAGAGGTGATTTGTGTTAATTCGGAATTCGGAGTTCGGAATTCGGAAAGTGTCAGGAATCAGGATGACGTTCCTCAAGCCTCGAACCCCGAGCCTCGAACCTCCATCCGCGACAAGTATCAGCCCCTTTTGCAGACCCGCGTGGAGTGCCTGGGTTCAGAGGACTTTTTGCATGTGGACAAGAGCCTGAACATGCTTGGCCGTATGGACCCCAGTTTCCGCGTTCAGAAGGATGACGGCGGTTTCTGGTACTTGCATACCGTAGGCGAGGTGCAGCTGGACGTGCTGCTTTCGCGCCTGAAACGGGAATTCGGTTGCGAAGTGAAGGCGGGTAGCCCCGAGGTGCGCTGGCAAGAGCGTTTATGTCGTGAGGTGGGTCCTGTGGAAAATTCGTTTCAGCTTGGGCCCCACAAGATTTCTATCAAGCTTTCGGCGACGCCTTTGGAAGGCGATGCCCATGATATACGTCTTTCTGCAGAATTTTTGGAGACTGCTCCCCGCGAGATTCTGGCCGGTGTCCGCTCGGCCCTGCTGGAATCTGCCGAAGTCGGGATTCTCGGCAAGGGAGCGCTGGTAGGCGTGCGTTTTGAGGTCCACGAGTTCACATGGACTGAGGGGGCGCTCCCGCCTATGATCAAGAAGGCCTGCGCCGATGCGGTTACAAAGCTGATCAAGCCTGCCGATGTGGAACTTTACGAGCCCATCATGGAGCTTTCTCTGGAATGCCCCGTAAACTTTGCCGGGCTCGTGACTGGTGACATCCAGGCCCGCGACGGCAAGGTGAAAGAAATCGGTGGCGACGGCAAGACCCACTTTTTGAAGGCGGATGTGCCGCTGCGGAAAATTTTCGGCTATGCTACCGGCGTGCGGAGCATCAGCAAGGGCACGGCCCTTTACAGCATGAAGTTGCTCGGCTACCGACCGATTCCTGCGTCATTCCGGCCTTGAGCCGGAATCTGGCAACTGTTACATTCTCGCCATCTTGGCGCGGCGCCTGAAATGCTCGATGAGCGGGGCTACGGTGTCCTTGAAGTCATCGTGGGTCTCGATGCGCACAAAATCGATGGACATGCGCTGGAACAGTTCCTTGGTTGCTTTGCCCTGACGCTTTGCCTCTCGGGCGAAAGCCTCCCGGAAGGTGGCATCGCCGGTATCGATGAGGAGTGTTTCTCCGGTTTCAGGGTCTTCCAGTTCCACGAGTCCTGCAGGCGGGAGTTCCGTTTCCCGGGGGTCAACGACAGAGACCGCAAGCACGTCGTGGCGCTTACGCAGAATCTTGAAGGCGTTTTCGAAGCCCTGGTCCAGAAAGTCGCTCATCACCACGACCACGGCACGGCGGTTCAGAATCTTGCCGGCATATTCCAGCGCCACTTGGGTGTTGGTGCCGTGGTGCTGCGGCTTGAAATAGAGAATTTCGCGGATAAGCCGCAGCACGTGCTTGCGGCCTTTCTCGGGCGGGATAAACAGTTCCACCTGGTCGGTGTAGATGAGCAGACCCACCTTGTCGTTGTTCTTGATGGCGGCGAAGGCGAGAAGTGCGGTCAAAGTCGCCATGACTTCGCCCTTCATCTGCTTGCCGGAACCGAATTCCGAAGAACTGGAGGCATCCACCATCAAGAGCATGGTCATTTCGCGTTCTTCGATAAACTTTTTCACGTAAGGAGAGCCTGTTCGGGCAGTCACGTTCCAGTCGATGGTGCGCACGTCGTCGCCCGGCATGTATTCCCGGACTTCGCTGAATTCCATACCGTTCCCCTTGAAGGAACTGTGGTAGACGCCGGTCATGACGGTGTCCAGCGTTCCGCGGACAGAAAGTTCAATTCGGTTGACGGTCTTTAAAACTTCTTTGTCTAGCATTTCGCCCACAATATACAAAGTTTACGGCTGTGAGGCAAACGGGGGCGTTGCGGGGGGAGAGCCCCCGCTAGAAGGGGTGGTGAGCAACAACGCTGGCGTTGTGCGAGCCAGGGGAAAGCTTTCCCCTAACCATAGACACTTTAAGAGGATCCGCGTGATTCTATCGTAGTTTCTATCGCTGCGCTCCAGAATGACGGCGGGGATGACAAAAAAAAGAATCGCTCAGGATGACACTTCTTGAAACCTGCGGCCCCAAAACCTAAGACCTATTACCTAGCCCCTAAATCCTAGATCCTAGCCCCTAAATCCTAACCCCTAATACGCCCCTTCGCCCTTGAAAACGACCTTGAAGGTCTTGAGGATGAGCTTGAAGTCGTCGGCCAGCTTGCCGCCGCGGCGGATGTAGTCGTTGTCCAGGCGCATCTGCCCTTCGAAGCTGATGTTGCTGCGGCCGCTGACCTGCCAGATGCAGGTGAGTCCGGGGGTTACGGAAAGGCGCATGCGGTGCCAGGGTTCGTAGGTTTCCACCTCTTCGGGGAGAGGCGGGCGGGGCCCCACGATGGACATGTCGCCGTTGATGATGTTCACCAGCTGGGGCAGTTCGTCGAGGCTGAACTTGCGGAGAACACGACCGAAGGGGTAGATGCGGGGGTCGTTCTTGATTTTGAACACGGGACCGTCCATTTCGTTAAGCTTTTCAAGCTCGCCCGAGGCAACCGCAATTCTGCGAAGCTCATCAGCCTGCTTTTC
>CALATK010000004.1 GCA_937891805.1 uncultured Fibrobacter sp.
CCGCCGTTGGGATCAAGAGAAACGAGCTCTGTGCCGGGATTTCTCATATCAAGGAAAACCTTAAGAGCCGGGATTACCTGCTGCTCTGTCCAGGAATAGCTGGTAAGACCGTGGTCGGAAACTGCATATACATCGAAGCCATATTTATAGTTGATTTCGAGCATATCCTTGAGAGAATCTCTACCGTCGGATGCTGTTGTGTGAGTGTGAAGGTCAGATTTGTACTGGTCCCAGGACCAATCAACATTCGCATAGGGGTTTACAATTGTGTAATCTCTGTCAAAACCTGCAGCGTAACCAGCTGTTGAAAGCATACCTGCAAGCAAAGCAACAACGCAGATAACAGCGAGAACTTTTTTTGTCATTTTCATTTATATCACCTTTTATATTGTATTATTCAAACATTAAAATATTATTGAATAATCTTTTAATAAATAAACCTTGTTAAATAATATTGACTAATAAAATTACACTTCCTATTAATGCTAACACTACCCCTGTAACTCTATTTAATACTTTTGGTTCAGCTTTGTTTGCAAATTTTGCTGCTATTCTTGCAAATAAAAGTGTAGATAAAATGCAGAATACTAGTGCTGCTAAATCTGGAATTCCTCCAATTGAAAAATGACTGATTGCACCTGTTAATGCAGTAAATGTCATAATAAATACACTTGTTCCAACTGCTGTTTTTAATTCATATCCAAGAACACTTGTAAGAATTAATAACATCATCATTCCACCACCTGCACCAATAAATCCACAGATAAATCCAATTATAGTTCCACAAATTATTGATTGGATAAATCTTTTCTTTTTGGATACTGTTTCCATTTTTTCTTTCGTTGTCATTACAGGTTTTACAATAAATTTAATGCCCAAAAGTAGCGTCATAAACATCGAAAAGTTTCCCATAACTGCATTAGGTACAATACTAGCAACATAACTTCCAACTAATGTAAAACATAAAACCGAAATCATCATTACTATTCCATTTTTTACATCTATATTTTTATTTTTCCAATACTGTTTTGTACTTACTGCACTTGCTAATACATCACTCGCTAACGCTATTCCAACTGCTTGATATGCAGGTATCCCCAAAAATGTAATCAACATTGGACTTATTACAGCTGCTGCACTCATTCCTGCAAATCCTGTTCCTAATCCTGCTCCTATCCCAGCTATAAAACAAACAATAAATTTATATATTAATTCCATTATTTCACCTCGTTTATTTTTACAACATTAACAACTTCTTTTGAAATATAGCAAGTATTCCAACTTATAATATTTCATTAACATTTTTCATAAAAATTATATGTTCTATTATATCTATAACTGCATAAACTATCATTATTATTCCTATCGAAACAATTATAGCATTTGAATTTATTATTACATATAGTCCACATGCAAACATAATTAATGCAAGTATAAGACTATATAGCCATGCTCCACTTCCAACTCTTTTGATTTGAATTGATGCGTTTATTCTTACAAAAGATGTATATACAATCCATATTCCTATTATAATTCTAAAAATAGAAGCTATTATATTCAAATAAAACATTGCTACAAAGCCAATAACTATTGATGTTAATCCATATATTAAATCATAGTTAAAAAAATCATTTATTCCTTTTGAAGAAAAATAATTTATTATCTTTAAAATACCTATTACTATAAAAAAAGTCCCTATTAATCCTGTAATCATTTTTACAGTTCCTTCTGGTCTACATACTAATATAATTCCTAATATAGCAAAAAGCATTGATTCTAGTGTTGAAACCCAACCACTCTTTTTTAGTATTCTTTTCAAATTTTCCATTTTTCTGTTCGGTCATTGCGTCTCCTTTTCGCGGCTACGCCGCAGTGTGAGGTGTGAAATGTGAGATGTGTAGTGAGTAATTATAATTTCACATTACACACTCCACATTATACATCAATTAGATGCTTGTCTCTATATAGTCTCGTCTAAACGTGCCGTTGCCGAGCAAAATGTCAATGGGCAGCTTCTTGAATTCGTATTCGTAGGGCGGCTGTTTCCAGGCGAAATTCTTCGGGTACTCGTTGAAGATGTACTGCAACAGCTTTACCGCCATGTCAAAACTACGGAACTTGTCGCGGTCCAGCACGTGAATCTGCGCACCACCGCAAATCTGGCCCGCCCCCTTGTGGAACGTAGGCTGGAAGTAGTTCTCGCGGAAGTACACACCGGGAAGCTTGAGTCCGTTCATGTATTTGCAAAGCTTAACCGCATCGATAAATGGCGCACCGAAAATCTCGAAGGGGCGGGTGGTGCCGCGGCCTTCGCTCACGTTGGTTGCCTCAAACAGGCACATGCCGGGGTAAACGATTGCGGTATCGAGCGTAGGCATGTTTGGGCTGGGCAGAATCCACGGGAGTCCCGTCTGGTCGTACCACATCTTTTTGTCGTAGCCTTCCATGCCGAGAACGTAGAGTTCGCACTTGGGGAAGCGTTCTTCCCTGAACTGCACCGCCAGTTCGCCGATGGTCTTCGCATGGCGGGTGCGGATGCTGTGGAGACCCACGAAACTGGTGTAATTCAGGTCAAGCACCGGGCCTTCCTCATCAATGCAGTTGATGGGGTTCGGGCGGTCCACCACGATGACGGGGATGCCCGCCTTCTCGCAGGCTTTCATACAAAGGAACAAGGTCCAGATGAAGGTGTAGTAGCGGGCGCCAACATCCTGCAGGTCCACAAGCATCATGTCCACGTGGCTGAGCATCTCGGGCGTGGGTTCGCGGTGTTCGCCATACAGGCTATAGACGGGAATGCCCAGTTCGGGGTCGGTGTAACCCTCCCACTCAATCATGTTGTCCTGGGTGTGGCCCTTGATGCCATGCTGCGGGCCAAAGAGCGCCGAAAGCTTGAACAGCTTGCCGTCGTATTCCTTGAGAAGGTCGAGAGTGTAGTGCAGGTCCGGGAGGACTGATGCCGGGTGGAGGACTGCGCCGAGGCGCTTGTCCTTGAGGTTTGCGGGGAAAGTTTTTTCGAAACGGGAGAGTGCGAGAGAGACCATATGATAGAGGTTAGGATTTAGGATCTAGGGGTTAGGAATGTGGAAATGAAGGTTTACAAGATGTGTTAAAAATTAAGAATTAAGAGTTAGGGAATGGGCGGCATTTTCAAGAAAGGGCTTTCTAAAGCCAGGTTTAAGTTTTTTTTTACCCCAGAGGGGAATATTTCCCCAAAAATGTCAAAATTGACAAGCGGATTTTTTTATTTTTGCCCCGTGAACAAAAAAAGCAAAGGATAAATTATGGCTTATTTGAACAAAGTGATGCTCATTGGCAATATTGGTAAGGACCCTGAATTCCGCATGAGCCAGACCGGTGGACGCAAGCGCGTCTCCTTCTCCCTCGCCACCAGCCGTCGTTACCGCGACAACAACGGCGAGCAGAAAGAACAGACCGACTGGCACAACATTGTGGGTTGGGGTAAAACTGCCGACATTATCGAGCAGCTTGGCGTACACAAGGGCATGAGCCTCTACGTAGAGGGTACCCTTACCAACCGCAGCTGGACCGACCAGAACGGCCAGAAGCGTTACGCTACCGAAGTCAACATGGACACCTTCCAGCTGCTGGGCCCCCGCACCCAGGGCGGTTCTCCCTCTTACCAGGGCGGCAACTCCTACCAGGGTAGCTCCAACAACTACAGCCAGCCTCAGGGTGGCGCTCCGGCATACGACGCCCCCATGCCCGAAGACGACGGCTCTGACCTTCCCTTCTAGCCCATGAACTCGGACGTAGCTGAAATTGCCCTGATGTACGTGCTCCCCCTGGGAGTCACGTTCATTACCATATTGCAGACGGCAGCCTCGGAATACCGCAGCCAGAAACTGGCGGGGGCGTTCTTGTCCCTCATCGTCGTTGTCCTGGACTGCCTGTTCTACTTTAGCAAGAACTCCTTCATTGCCTACAACAACGACGGCGGGCTTCTGCTTGCCTTCGGGAGCCTGTTCTTTTTTGCGATTCTCTACGTAATCAAGAGCGACGAGACTCCTGCGAAGGTGGCAAACATCCTTTTTGCCGTGCTGATGCTTGCAGGAATTGTCGGAATTTCTTACTGGGATAGACCTACATTGGTCATTACCTCCCAGTATTCCGCTGCTGACATTGCCGCCCAGAACGCCATGTACCAAGACTACATTACCTCGTTCCAGAACGGGACTCCGGCCAAGGCTACAAAAAGCAAGGTGACCGGAACCCAGATCAGGAACTCTGGCGCAACAGGCGAAAACGTGCAGGGTCAACGGCCTGCAAAGCCCGCCACCCTCACCGAAGGTGCAAAAGCCCGACTGGAAAGCTACATGGACGAATCCCGTACCGTCATGAAGCGCATGCAAGAGGTGGAATCGGCCATCAACGGCTTTGGCAAGCTGCCGCCAAATATTTCGGAAGCAGACCGCGAAGAGTGGAGCCGCAAGGCCCTCGCCATCAGCAACAATGCCATGGCCATCAACAAGAAGGCCTTGGGGCTATTCCACCCCCACGAGTCCAGCGAAGCCCATGCCGAGCTGATTCAGGCCACCGAAAGCCTGCGTCTTGCGGCCTATTCCCTCTATACCTACACCCTTCAAGAAAACGCAGCTGACCAGAAAGCTCAACTGCAGCAGGCGAAGGAACAGCTGGGTCAATCCAAGATTTTCCTGGACCGCTTTATCGCGGCCATCCAGGGACTCCTTACAAACTACAAAGAACAACCAGAAGAAAACTAAAGGTTAATTATGATTCGCAACGTAGCCATTATGGGTGCCACCGGCGCCGTCGGCCAGGAAATCCTCTCCATCCTCGAGGAACGCAACTTCCCGCTGCAGAGCCTCAAGCTCCTCGCCTCCGAACGTAGCGCAGGCAAGGAATTCAAGTTCAAGGGCGAAACCCTCAAGTGCGAAGTCCTGAACAAGGATTCCTTCAAGGGTATCGACCTGGTGCTCAGCTCCGCCGGTGCAGCGATTTCCCAGGAATTCGCCCCCATCGCCGTGGAAAACGGTGCCGTGGTGGTGGACAACACCAGCTTCTTCCGCATGGACCCGAAGGTCCCGCTGGTCGTGCCCGAAGTGAATCCCGAAGACATCAAGCTCTACAAGGCTGAAAACGGCGGCAAGGGCATTATCGCCAACCCGAACTGCACGACCATCATGATGGTCGTGGTGCTGAACCCCATCGAGAAGATTTCCCACATCAAGAAGATTCACATTTCCTCTTACCAGAGTGCCAGCGGCGCAGGCGCCATCGCCATGGAAGAACTGAAGCAGCAGTACAAGGACATCATCGAGACGGGCACCACCACCCACATCGCGAAGTTCCCCTTCCAGCTCGCCTACAACGTGATTCCGCAGATCGACAAGATGACGGAAAACGACTACACGAAGGAAGAAATGAAGATGTTCAACGAAACGCGCAAGATTATGCACTCCGATGTGCGTACCAGCGCTACCTGCGTGCGCGTGAGCTCGCTGCGTTCCCACTCCGAATCCGTATGGTTCGAAACGGAACGTCCGGTTTCCGTGGAAGAAATCCGCAACGCTTTGAAGAACGCCCCGGGCGTGACCCTCAAGGACGACCCGCAGAACTACGTGTACCCCATGCCGCTGGAAAGCGCCGGCAAGGACAACGTGTTCGTTGGCCGTATCCGCAAGGACCTGGCCGACGACAACAGCAACACGCTGTGGCTCACCGGTGACCAGATCCGCAAGGGCGCCGCTCTCAACGCCGTGCAGATTGGCGAGATGCTCTAAAGGCGAGCGCAGCGGGAATGCTTGCATTCCCATTGCCGAGCCGCCGAGCATCGGACTCCGAAGGAGTCCAAATTTTGGCCAAGGGCGTGTGATCAAAGATTCCCGCCTTCGCGGGAATGACGAATAACCACATCGCTATTACAAGCATCAAAAAGCCGTCCCGAAAAGGACGGCTTTTTCTCAGGATGACGCAAAGCGTCATTTTCCCAGTTGGTCCGGGTTCAGGCACTTTAGTTCATCAACGACGAACAAGCCGTCCTTGCGGATGAGCTTGTCGTCGAACCAAATTTCGCCACCGCCGTATTCCGGGCGCATAATCAGCACCAGGTCCCAATGGATAGAACTGACGTTCCCGTTTGGCGCTTCTTCGTAGCAGCGACCCGGCGTAAAGTGTATAGAACCCGCAATCTTTTCGTCAAAGAGAATGTCACACATGGGAGCGTTCACAAACGGGTTGAAACCGACCGCAAACTCCCCCACATAACGGGCTCCCTCATCGGTATCGAACAGGGCATTCATGGCCACATTGTCACCGGATTCGCAAGTGGCGTTCACAATCTTGCCATCCTTGAATTCCAGGCGGATGTTGCTGAAATACTTACCATCGTAAAGGGTGGGCGTATTGTACTGAATGACTCCGTTTACACTGTTCCGAACCGGGGCCGTATAGACTTCGCCATCGGGGATATTCATGTTACCGCAGCACGGGATAGCCGGAATGTCCTTGATGCTAAACGTCAGGTCTGTACCCTTAGCCACAAGACGCACCTTGTCGGTGCGGTTCATGAGGTCCACCAAGTTCTGGGCGGCCTTGGCCATCTTCGGGTAGTCGGCCAGGCAGGCTTCAAAGTAGAAGTCTTCAAAAGCTTCCGTACTCATCTTGGCGCCCTGGGCCATGGAAGGGTTCGGCCAGCGAAGCACACACCAGCGGGTCTTATCCACACGGTAATTTAGCACGGGGTCCGTAATCTTGCGGTAACTGAGCATTTGGGCGCTGTCGATATCGCAATTTTCAAGGGCATTGTCAGCTCCGCGAATGGCGATATAGGCCTGCATTTTCTGCATCTCGGCCAGAGCCAGATCCGCCT
>CALATK010000005.1 GCA_937891805.1 uncultured Fibrobacter sp.
CTCTACTGTTCCATTTTTTCAGGTGCATGTCCGACTCCGCGAATTTTCCTAATCCACAAAAAAGCACGGGCAAAGCCCGTACTCATGAATATACACTATTTTCGGAGTATTGGGTACAAATTATTTGAAAATAGCCTCGATTTCGGCGCGGCTCAGGTAAGTCCGCTCGTTCAGGGCCTGCGCAATCTTGCAGAGCTGCGTCTGGCAGGCCATCAGGATGTTGTAATCCTGCTCGACCACGTTCGTCTCGGCCAACTGAAAATAGTAGCACGCCGCCTGGAACTTCTGGTAATCCGGATCGCTCTTGTAGAGTTCCATGGGCAGTTCCTTCATGACGGTATCGAGGTCGCACTTGAATTCCTTGCGCATCAAAAATTCCGCGATATGGCCCGCCATCGCGATATGCGCATCGCCCTCGAGTTCCGTACCCGCGATGTGAGTGGTGCCCGGCTGCTCCCTGGAATTGTTCATCTTCACGTAATCCAGCGGGCGCTTGAATAAAAACGCGACAAGCGCGTGGCCCGCCTCGTGATTGCACAATTTTTTGAATTCACCTTCCCCGAAAAACTCCACCAGCGATTCATGCGTCAAGACTTGTTCCGGCATTGCGAAACTCCTTTTTTAGCCGGATAAAATATATGAAAAAACTCCCCTACTCCAGGTACCATACCGTTTCGACAGTATCTCCGGCCTCGATGTCGTCGGGAGTGTAATCGACAGAGCTTTTCTCGCAGCAGCAATCATACACGCCCATCGATTCTTCGTGATAGTTGATATCGATACTCCGCCTGGAATAATCCACGCTCACGATCCCGCCCAGCTTGTGCCCGAGAGTGGCGGCAATCACTTCGGCCTTTTCGCGGGCATCCTTCACGGCAGACTCCAAAATCTGGAGTTTCACGTCGTGCACGTCCTTTTTGATAAAGGCGATATTCACTTCGAGTTCTGGCCAGGCCATACCCAATGCGGACATTACCTTCGACGTGATAACGCTGTCTAGTGGCAGTTCGATAGCAAGGCTTTGTTCCAGACGGAACCCGATAAAAACATGCTTGTCCTTTCGCCATTCGGTCGCTTTATTTATCGAAAAATTCGACGTCTTGAGGGATTCCTTGGGGATTCCCAACTTTTCGAGGGTTTCGCGGAGGCCCTTGTTACCAACAGCGGCCTCGTCGTACGCCTTTTCGTACGAATCGTGCACCGAATCTACCGAAAATCTGAGCCTGGTGGTATCGGGTACAGTCTTGACCAGACCTGTTCCCATGACACGGATTGTTTTCTGTTCCTGGTTCATAATAACCTCCGTTGAATGTACCCCATAAATATACATTCATTTATATGTCATAAAATGACATATTGTTAGGAGGGCTAAAAATCAGTCACCGAACAATCTTGATTCGTTTTTCGTTTATTTCACGTCCTACGAAAGTGCCATTGATGCGGTAAATCCTGGCTGTGCCATAGTTTTTGCCATATTCTCGAGCCCTGGTAATTCCCTGGGCGTCTTCTTGCGACCCGCCATTCTCGGGCACTGTCGAATTCTGGCCGACGGCGATGGAATCAGTGGACACGGTGAAGTTGTCGTAACGGATAAAGCAATCGTGGGTGGGGGCCCATTCGGCACTGCTCCCGCCGTGGAAGGTGGAAAGGTAGAACTTGTCGACCTTCACATTTTCGTAATCGCGAAGCCTGAGGGTATCTACATCCAGCACGAGTTCTCCGTCAATCCACGCCTGCACGCGGCCGTTCTTGTCGCCGGTGCCTGGGGTGGTAACGGTGTTCATGGACACCTTGTTCACAATGCGGTGCCAGATGCCAGTGGTAAACTGCTTTTGCTGGATGGTACCGTTCAAATTCCACTTGAAATCGTCGCCATATTCGGACTTTTGCCCCATGAAATAGATGAGCTGCACGGCGTTGCCGTCTTTGCGCCACATGATGCGAGCACTCCATCCGTCGCCGGTTTCGGGCATGGCGTTGCCGGTGTAGCACTCGCCACCGCATAGGCCGGGGAGCTTACCGCCCAGCTGGAACTCGAAACCGTCTTCGAAGAATATGTCGTAGGCGCTCCACATGGTGTCGGCGGTCTTTACGAGGGGCTGTTTGATTTGCGCGGCGCAGGCGGGCGTGTCGTTGTCGTTCGGGCCCACGCAGCCCTTGGGGTACTTGAGCTGCAGTACGTTGCCGTGTTCTTCGCCGTCATAGACAATCTTGGAGTTATCGCCGTTGTTCTTGTCCATGGCGTACCACCAGCTGTCATCGGTGCTGTTGCGCTTGAAGTCGTCCTTGGCCTCTGCGTTGCCATACACGCCCACACTGCGGTTCTCGAAATTCACGAAGGATACCGTATCGGACGCCGTTTGCGCAAAGGCAGCCTGGGCGAGTGCAACCATGGAGATTATAGCAGCACAATTCCGTGCAGAAAAATCGAAGAGCCTCATGCGACCTCCTTTGCTGTACTTGACCTTAAAATACATTATTTAAAGACAAGTGGTTCCTTGGGACCGAGACGCGCGCCTATGTTTAATTTCCTTTACAAACGGGTCGGAACAGGTCGTTCAACCATTCCTTTCGCCAAATCCAGCACACATCCCTTCCACAACACGAAAAAAAGGACAACTCCACAATATTTTTATACATTTGTGCAGTAAAATTGCCGCTTTGGGCCAGTTTCTCCGACTTCGGGGGCATTGACTCCGGGCTTTATCTATATTTTGAGGCACTATGGCACTTTGCTTAGAAACCGATCAATTGGAAACTGTCCAGCGCATCGTGGGCCTTCATTTTGAGGGTCTCGAGGTCTGGGCATACGGCGCCCGGGTAACGGGCGTGGACCTGACCCCCGACACCCAACTGGAACTGGCAGTCATCACCGACAAGCCCCTTTCCTTCGAGGCCATGACCGCCGTGGAAAAGGCCTTCGCCGAAAGCGGACTCCCCTTCGGAGTTGACGTCATCGACTGGGTCAAGCTCCCGGAATCCCTCCAGAAACAGATCAAGAAAGAACACGACGTGGTCCAGGCCGCCCCCGAAAACTAGGCTGTCCCCATCATGAACCGAGTCCTACCCCTCCTTTTTACATTGCTGCTCTCCACTGCCGCCCTCGCCGACGGCGAAATCGACAAGGCCAAGGCCCTCATCAAAGACGGCAAGTGCGCCGAGGCCGTGCCCGAGTTGCAGAAACTTTCCAAGTCCCAGTTCAAGAAGCACGCCGGAGCCCAGGCCTCCGTGATGCTTGCGGAATGCTACCTGCGCGAACACAAGCGCGACGAAGCCCTGGGACTTACCTCCAAGTTCCTGGAATACCACGTTTCCTCGGAATACCGGGAACGCATGGAACTGGCAAAAGCCATCGTCACCCTTGAACAGGGGGGCGTCTACGAAGGCGTCGAGGCCATGCTCCGGATTCTCGCCTACTCCCAGAACCCGGCCGCCAGAGCCCATACCAAAGAGGTGCTCATCAAGACCCTAGCCGCCGACCTGCTGAACGCGGACCAGCTCCAGAACCTGCTGGAAAAATACCCCGCCGACAAGGAAGTCATCGGCTGGATGCAACTCCAGATCGGTCGCGAATGCCAGAACGCCGGTCGCTACCGCGCCGCCCGCTACTGGTACAAGAAAGTCATTAACGGCGGCAACGCCGAAAGCCTGACCTCCACCGCCCAGAAGGGTCTGGACTCCATGAAGGACGCAGGCTCGGGCAAGCCCACCCTGCTGGTGCTCGCGCCGCTGTCGGGGAGCTTCGCCGTATTCGGTAACGCCGCCGTCCAAGGCGTGTTTTTGGCCCACGAGCAGTCCAAGCTCAAGGACAAGGTAAACATCCGCTTCGCCGACACCAGGGCAGACGCGGCCACCGCCCTCATGCGGACCCAGCAGGCCATCAGCCAGGACAGCGTCATCGCCATCGTGGGCCCCATCATGAGCGCACCGGCGGCGACGGTGGCAGCCTGGCTCGGAAGCAATTTCCAGAATATCCCCATGCTGACCCCCACCGCCACCGACGACGGTATCGCAAAGCTCGGCCCCAACATCTTCCAGGTGAACATCACCATGGACAACTTGGCCCAGAGCATCGCCGACTTCGCCACCAAGTGCCTGAACATCCGGGAATTCGCCATCCTGTCGCCACTGGGTGACTACGGCGCTTCCATGTCCCAGAGCTTCACCCAGGCAGTGGACCGCAGGGGCGGCACCATCATCGCCTTCCGGAACTACGAAGAGGGCAGGCCCGACTACAAGACGGAATTCGACCTTTTGCGCGACGTGCGCTTCAAGCAGCTGAACCGCCGTCGGAACATCGCCCGCGGAGCCACCGACCTCGACGCCATCAGCCCCAAGGAACGCCGGTTCTACATGCAAGACTCCACCTTCGAGATTCCGGGCATCTTCATCCCCGCCACCAACCCGGGCGACGCGGGCCTTATGGTAGGCCAGGTGGCCTTCAACAAGATTTCGGGCATCAGGCTTGGAACATCGGGCTGGTATGGCCGCGAGTTCCTGATCCAGGGCAAGAAACTGGCCGACAGTTCCTTCTTCAGCGTGCCCGCCCTGGACATGAATTCTGAATCGGAATCCTACAAGAAATTCGCCGAGAGTTTCCAGGAAAAATGGGGCGAAGAGCCCGGCGAAGACAAGGTGAGCGGCCTCAGCTACGATGCCGCCAACATCGTGTTTACGGCCTTTGCCCAAAACCCGAACGACCTGACGGGCACTATCAACAAGACTGCAAACTTCAAGGGGATCTACGGCGACATCACGTTTAGCCGCGGAGTCAACACCAACTCGAAGATCGTCACCGTCCGCAAGGGTAAATTCGAAACCATGGACGGCTGCAAGATCCCGAGCCTTGAAGCCGAAAAGGCCGCCGAAGAAGAAGAAGAAAAGAAAAAGGCCGCCAAGTAGCGGGCCCAAACGGCACGCCCTGGCGAGAAACTGCATGACAGCCCCCGCCAGGGGTGCGTTCAAATGTGCATCACCGCGCTAGGCGGCTTCTTCGTCATCAAAATCTACCATGGGGCCGTTGATGCTTGCCACCACGAACTCGGCAGATTCCCCGTCGCGGTAGATTTTGTACAAACTATCGTCATCCATGACATCGTCCAGGTAAACGCCGCTGGTGGCGCTCAGCTCTTCGCGGATACGGTCCTTGAAAACCTGAAATCCAGGATGCAGGATAGAAAAGGTTATGGCGGATGTCTTATGGAACAAATTCATAATGGTTACCTCCATAATGGGTTTCTCCCTGCCCTAGAATATACCACTCTGCACGCCGCAAAGCAAGCACCGTAAGGATTTAGTAGGAATTGGGTAAAATTCGCGGAGGCACGGCACGGCCGGCACAGTGCAGCAAATACCCGGCCATAACGTATTGAGTGTCAAAATGTTACAACCACATTCATTTATCTTTTAAATGATTTTGATAACATTTTTTGATTATTCCAACTTGGAGCAAAAAAAAATGATAAGAATGCTAATTTTTTATTTTTTAGAAGTATATTACGAGGACATCGTTAAATGGGGGGAAAAATGAAGTCATTTCTGCAATCTCTGTTTTTTTTGTTACCTATGGCATACGCCGCCGAACTCTATTGTAACAACGGCGTTACCGATGTGTATGGGATTCCAGAAAATTCGTGTCATGCGTATTCAGACAACTACACCTTTGGCCTAATCCAAGCGACTGATGGTTCTAGCAGTTATTACTTTGTTGATTTTAATGACATCACATTTACGATTGGCACTGAGGAAAATGTCGTTATACGCTACATGATTTTTAACAACGAGGCGAATTTTAACGGGATTCAGGCTATTACGCAGACTGCTTTTGCCACTAATTCAAAATTGCACATTATTTTTAAGAATCCAGAACTTCCGCAGAATTCCAATACAAACGGCGTAAACGGTAGAAAACTTTGTCAACGCTATGGTGGTGCAGGATCAAGCATGGTTTGTCATGTAGACGCGATAAGTATCGTACGCTAAACCTGTTTATGGGGCAACATGAAAAAAATTGCGTTTTTCAGCCTCCTATTGGTAGTTTTTTCCTGCGGAAAAACAGTTTCTTTGCCTTTCAACACGCCCGTTTTCACCCATATTGAGCCTGGAGATGTTTTAAACATAGAAAACTACCCTTCCCAATGGGGTTACAGCCGAATTATTCTCGGAATTCAAGCCTCTGGAGTATCCACACTGGAGGGAGCATTGGGCAGGGAGACCTGCCAGTACCCCATAACCGGTTACTATCAGCAACTGTTTTTCAAATACGACGGAAACCCAATAATCCTCAATTACCTTGGAAACAAGGCGGTGGACCTGACCTTGCAATGGTGGTTGGACTATTCAATGGAGGAAAGTTTTTGCGAGGAACCCTATGTCAGTGCAACGCAGTTGACAAACTTTAGAAAATCAGTAGATTCATTATTTTTGGCGTATACTGACTTGGGCCCGATAAATACTGTTTCAAGTTTTGAAACCGCAAATCAGTTATTGAAGGCATCTGACTACCCAAACTGGATGCACAACCTCATTATGGTCCAGATTGAGCCCATGGATGGTCAACCACTGAATGGGTATGTCTATGTGGGTGGGGAGACTTTGAAGATAATGGGCTACTCAGCGACAGTTCCCCTAAGCAAGCGTTCTTTTCTGCCTGCCGCATTTCAGGTCTCGTTCCCCATAAAGCGAAAGTTTAGGGTAAGGTGGTGGGCAGAGTATCGAACGCCACAAGATGTTCCTGTTCAAATGCATGAAACCCGGGATGGGAACGGCGATTCCATTTTCTGCGAATATGAATTTACTGTAGCGAAAAGAAAGAAGCTGACCCTAAAATACTCATCGAATGACTTTGCAGACGGACTTCCTCCTAGATATACTGCAAGATCTCTTCTGGAAGGGGTTGCCCTGAGTCAGGCAGAAAGCGCGTTGCGTGTCGGAACCATTTATGACATCCAGGCCAAACCTGTTCCAGGGAAAAAAATCACGCTGGCCATTCCGCTTGAAACTAACGGGAAAATCGAATCTCGCAATGTTGCCATATTTCATGAGCATGGAGGCGCCATAGAGGAAATTCCTATTGACAGCATTGCGAACGGGTTCATCTATTTTAAGACGGATTCATTCAGTTCTTTTTGGGGAAAAATTATAGAACCCATTGGGGATATGCTTGTTGATGTCCACACAACACCATGGGGCGTTGCAACTGTAGTCGGTTGGGTGTCCGAAGGGACTCAATATATGAACGACAAGTTGGAGGACTTTTTCAGATGGGTTGAAAATGGCGTTTGCAACTTGTTTGACCCGCAGACCTGGAAAAATCTTTTTTCTTCCGACTTGGATGGTTCAATGACAGACGACTATAGTTTGTACGAAGGACGAATGCCGGTGAAAGAGAATCTGAGTTACATTCCCTATCAGAGGGCCCTTATTGACTCTATGGCGAAAATAGACCTCCACCAAATAAACGACAATATGGTTGACTCCCAGCGTTTACAAATAACAAAACGCAATTTGGATGTCATACTTTTCGAAATGATAAGCAGGAAAATGGGTTATGCTAGCACCAGTCGCTTCAGTGTAGACAACTTGGCAAACCTGGTCGATAACGAAAATCCCCAATATATGAAGAACTATATGGCACTTTCAACCAAATTGACCAAGTATGCCATCGAAATGACCGAAATGGCAGAAGCCTGCTATGGGGCGTTGAATTCAAACACCCTGTCCAATTTTCTCAGCGAATCGAAGAAACTGTTTTCAGGACACTCCTCCGGGGAACAGGTCTGTAAGGACTTGTTTGAAAGTTTCGGGGTGACCGAACATAGTTTCAATGTGGCGAACTGCACGACAGACGGAATAAAGATGCTGACCCAGTACATAAACGACGGTTCCACCATCTCCGCTTTTATAAGGGAACGGGACGACCTTGTCCTTGCCACCACGGATGTCCTTGCCCGAGTGGCCCTGCTGGCTTATTACGACAAGCCGATGCGGGAATCGCTGAAAACATGGTTCAACCAGACCTACAAGAGCCTGTCCGCCATGATGGAACTGATGGGGCCGCTGATGTTGTATAACAATATGGCTATCAAGGCGGAAGCGGCCATGGCCTTGTATGAATATGTCTATTGGGGTACGACTACCCATTTTGAAAGGTTCAAGACTGGTGTTGAAATCCACTATGGCGAAAACGGAGGATTTTCCGAGGGGATGGGATATCTGCAATACGTCAACGAGGATGTCCCCTACCTCATGGTGGCATTAAAAAAAGCCTTTTGGCAAAATGGACGGATTATCGACTTGCCCGACAAGTTCTACAAGTCTGCTTATTACCTAAAACAGATGTCTAGAAACATCCGCTGGACACATCGCCATGATACGCGAGATTCAAGTATCCTGATTCCGATGGAAATAGACGACGGGTGCACCTATACACCGGACTTCTCAGTCTGGGGAACATTGACGGGAGATGATTCCTTCTTCAAACTGGCAAGAAATTACCCCATAGATGCTGTTAAAGCAGGTAATCCTATTTCTGATTCGCCACTACTCGTTTTAGGATTACCTGACCATGGGGTAGATTTGGAAAACGACAATTCGAACAATAGCAACCCGTTGTCTGGAGCGTTCATGGATGGGGCGGCAATAATCAACTACCACGAGGGCGGCGACAATTATACGATTACGCTGGTTGGGGAAAGCGGAGACCTTTGGGCAAACGGACAGGCACACGACCAGCAGGATAACGTGAGTTTTACCCTGTCTTCGACTAGGGACGGGCATATCGTTCGCGATTTGGGCTATTCCGGCTTTGGTGACGACTCCAAGACAAGGGGATACAAAAATCACAATGTGTTGATGCGTCCCGAGTATTCGGAATGGACAGATGGTTCAGGAAACAAATCTTTGACTTACCAAGATCTATCCAATTGGGCAAAGAAGTATTCCCATGAAAATACGGGATATGGAACCCAGGGAATGTTCCTACTATCGTCCAATGTTCTGGCAAGATATGAAGTTGTCGGTGCCGGTGGTTCGGAAGCCTCCTTGGCGGATTCTGCAAAGGGGGATAATTTTCTGGGTTATACGGTCTATCAAAAAACCTTGGGAAGAGTTTTCAAGGACCCCCTGTCAAATGAATGGATAAGTGTGGACCCGTTCGAAAACTACCGCAGCATAGCATACTTCGGGAAAACGCTGTGGCTGTTCGACCAACCATCAGATGATAATCTATTGTGGGTCGTCAACGGAAGTACGGAAACTGCCGAAATACAGGGTAGCTACTTTGATGAAAAAGTTGACTTGTATATAGGAGATTATAAGGTTAACCGTCTTGATGGGTGGGAACAGATAGGAGTGCAGCAGAATGGTGAACGGGCAGACTACTCTGCAGGAAATATGGTGATTGCCAATCGTCAGTATGTCAATCTACCTGCCTGGCGAGATGCGAGTTCGAACAATCCAGCAACCCCAATAACGATGGTTTATCCCATTGACACAATAAAAGCCTTTAGAATGGTGTCCCTGCCAGGAGTTGTGAATGTTCAATGCTTCGAAAGAATTGACGGAAACGTTAAGCAAAGGGTCGTCGTTCCTGCAAAGGGCGTATCCTACAGGATTAGGGATGTATTGCCGAATATTCCTCCATCGGATTATAGTTCCTATAACGGGATAATGTTTGCCAAGAAAATCGGGGATGGTGTATGGGAAATAAATTTGTTGAACGATGGTAGCAAGGTGAACAAGAATTTTGTCAAGACGAAGTATTTGCCATCTCTGATGCTACTACGGGGGAGATGAATATGCGGCTAGTTGGAATTGTCCTTTTGTTCTTTTTACTTACATCGTGTGATTGTCCACATTGTGGTCATATGCCAAACCCATATCATTATCACTGCGCAGCAAATGGAGAATCTTATGTTAGTTTTTACGAATACGAGGGGTGCCCTTCTTTTCAGGACTCTATCCGTGAGGTTTATAAAGATTTATGGGATTCTCGGAAGGAGGTTGATTGTCAATTTGAACGGTTCTCGTATTACGGCTATTATGTTTCAGACAGTGGACACTTTAATTTGCGTATTTATCTTTTTAGTAACGATAGTGTTAATGTAGATACTACCCTCATTTATCTTCGCAGGGGCTCGGAAGAACAATGGTACCATAATGTTCTAAATCAGGAATATACAGGTAAAATGATTACTTCTGGAGAAATTTATCTTATAACATATGATTTTTCCGATACAATTTTAGACACTATATATTCGGACGAGGATTGTCGTGGAACATCAACAATTCCCTTTATAGAAGATATCATCAAAAACATAACAATCTTAGCCAAATATTGAAGTTGAAATGTTGGTTAGCAAGGTGAACAAGAATTTTGTCAAGACGAAGTATTTGCCATCTCTGATGCTACTACGGGGGAGATGAATATGCGAATGGTTGGAATTATTCTTTTGTTCTTGATTTCTTTTCTTGCTACAATAGGTTGTCAAGAGTACGCTCCTCTTGACGCTGGGAGGTGTAAAATAAATGGAATTACATATTGGGATTTGGACTGTTATGACCCATACTGTAGTGAAGAAGGTATAGTGTCATATTATAAAAGGAAATGGTCATCTGATAGCATCGCTGCTTATATTTCCCAAAAAAGATGTGAATCGGAAAATGCCGACTATAGATTTACATTTAATACTCTAACGGGATTTTTTGAATTGACCCTTTACGGGCAGAAGGAACAATTAGGTGCTTATTGCGACATTCAACGTGGAACGCAATGGGAATATGATTCGGCAGGACATCTTTTTAATACTAGTCGGGATTTTTATTCTGATTCTACGGTTGTCTTTTTCCAAAATTATGTAGATACGAACAAATTCTTTTGCAAGAACCTGACGGAAGAACCAATAGACCTTTTAGTTCAGGATTCTTCATGTGATAAAGTTTTTCTTGAAAAAATGGATGAATTCTTTAGACATCCCTGTGCAGATGGTCAGTAACAAAAGAGCATATTCCTATAACGGGATAATGTTCGCCAAGAAAATAGGTGATGGTGCGTGGGAAATAAATTTGTTGAACGATGGTAGCAAGGTGAACAAAAATTTTGTCAAGACGAAATATTTGCCATCTCTGATACCAGAATAAAAAATTCTATCTTTACGCACATGCGCACCATCGCCATAACGCTCCTGCTTGCATCCCTTTCCTTTGCCGAAAGCCTGAGCCTCGCCCTGCCCGATTCCCTGGAACGGCTTGTTGAAAAGGCGACAGGCGAGACCATGGCACTGGACTACAAGGCAGCCCTGAACACGGCACAGTCCCTCAAGGCAAAAGACGAAGGGGCGGGCTGCGTCATCGAAAGCATTGTGCGGATAAGCATGTACGACGACCTAGGCGACACGGCGGCCCTTTTCAAGGCAGGCGAGAGCCTGGAAAAATGCAAGGCCCAGGGCCTGTGGCAAGGGCTCCAGATGTTCGAACTGGGCTTTGCGCAAAGCGAGACGGGGCATTCCATCAAGGGCGCCATGAAAACCCGCTCCGCCGCCAAGATGTTCGAGGATTCCAAGGAACTGGACCCACAGGCGTTCTACGCCATCTACGCCTACTATGTAGATCAAAGTTTCAGCTGGCTTCCCTTCAAGTCTGACAACCGGAGCCACTACCTCACGGTGCTGGACAGCGCCTCCAAGGTCTCCAAGCGGTTCTGGCCCCTGTTCCTTGCGCCGCTTATCTGGATGCACTACGACAAGGAAGACTTCGAGACGGGGCTGAAACTTTCGGAGCGCGGCCTGAAGAAGGCGCCCTCCCACCCGGTGATGCTCCAGATCAAGGCCGACATGCTCTACCGCCTCAAGCGCTATGACGAGGCCGCCAAGATTTACGAACAGAGTGCCGAAAACTACCTCAAGCGCACCGGCAAGAGCATTCGCTACTGGTGTTCTGCGCTGAACCTGATCCGCATCTACAACGACAAGGGCGACCAGAAGGCCGCGCAGGCTTGGCGCGACAAGCTGAAGGCGCCCGAATACAAGGCGCTTGAAAAGTGGATGCCCGGTTCCCTCATGGACGACCTGAAAAAGAGGAAACTATTATAGTCATTCTGTAAACTTTCCCCCTACTTATGTAAAAAAGAGCCTGTAAAGAAAATTTTCAGGCTCTTTTTGTTTTGCATCTCCGTTTTATACATGTACGACAGGCCTCGGTATTAGATGTCCAGAGTCTAGGCCGAGCGGTCATTACAGGAGAAAATATGCATCACAAACAGCCTTTCCATATCGCCTTCTACGTAGACGGTTTCACCCTCAAGAAGGTCAACACCTTTTACCGAAAGTATCATCCCTTCCATTCCACCCTGGATTTTCTGGGAATCAAGAACTGGGCCCGGGACCAGGCCCTGCGCCTTTTCGACCCGCCCAAGAAATATGCCCTGATGGACTGCCACTACTACCACCCCGACAGGGATCCGAAAAGCTACGGCTCCACCAATGACGGTATTTTCAACCTCGAGCGCGAACTGCGCTACGCCGGATTCCAAATTCACTACTCCACACGTGGGCAGGATAATTCACCGAACCTTTCCCTGATAGAAGACGCCCTGACCTTTGCCACCTACAGACACGTGGATGCCGTCATACTCCTCAGCACCCAGGGGCAGTACTCGCCCCTGCCCGACAGGCTCGGCGAAATGGGAATCCCTATGCTGCTCTTGGGCTGGAATTTCGCCTTTGAAAGGTGCAACCGGTGGGTCCACTGGAAAACGGACAGCCTCTTGCGGGATAATTCGGCCTACTATATTGCCATGGAGCATGTGGCCAACAACAACCCGCCATCCCTCTATTCGGATGTTAGTTTATTCAAAATCAACACGCATGTGCCCAGCAAAAAAGAGACCCGCATTTACGCCCTGGACCAGCTGTTCAAGCGACCGATGAACCGGGTGTCGTAAAAGAAAGATCCCCGCCTGCGCGGGGATGACATGCTGAAGTTATGGTTGCCGGGGCGAAGATTAAAGCTTGTCGTCCTGCTTCTTCTGCCATTCGCTGCGGAAAATCCAGGTGAGGCGCACACCCACGAACCAGGTGTCACCGATATTGTCGGTGTCGTAGTCGCCGTAGGCGGTATCGATCTTCTTGCCTTCGATTTCAAGTTCGTTGTAACGGACGCAACGGTAACCGCCGTAGGCACCCACAGCGATGGGGCCAAATTCCAGGCGAAGTTCCAGTTCGGAATTGAAGGTAGAGGCAAAGGTGCTGTAGTAACGGTCCCTCATAGAGACAGAGGACTTGTCGTTCACGTCATAGACTTCGAAGTTGGAAGCCAGGTGGAAATTGATGAGGTTGAAGCCGAAACCAACGGCAGGAATCAAGTTGATGAAAGTATGTTCGCCAAAGAGCTTCCAGCCGAACATCCAGTCTGCACCGTAGGCAAACCAGCGCACGTCGTACAGCGGGAACTTCATGGAGGTAGAGCCGTCTTCGGAGGTGGCGGTATAAGAAGAACTGGGGCGTTCAGATGTCTGGGTAGGCATGAAGTTGATGTCGAACCAGGTGAGGAACTGCTTGTACTGGGCACCGATGTTCACGTGCATGCCGAAGTAGTAGTCATCGAAGGTTTCGTACTTCAGTTCACCGGCATACTTGGTGCTGTCGCCCGTCGGGTCCTTGTGGTAGCCGTTCAAGAAAGCCGTCTTGTTCACGTACTTCTGGTACTCCGAGAACATGCCGCGGTAGTCGGCACCGATAGAGATAAATCCACGAATGTGTTCCTTCTCATAGAAGCCCGATTCGGTATCCGCAAAGGCACCCGTCGCAAAAGTCATGGCGCACAGCAGGGCAGACCAGAGAAAAGAGGTTATTTTTGTCTTCATAAAAGACTCCCAAAAGGAATTTCTAGGTATATAAAATACATTATGTTTGGCCCCTGCGGTCTATAAAAATTCATAAAATGTTAAAAATCAACACTTTACGCACATTTCTCGGGCCGGTCCTGGGGGCGAGGACGGCCCTTTTGGCGACCACCGTCATGCTCCTGATGAGCTGCTCCCAAGAGAAGACCCCCGAAAAAACGACGGCGGACTGCGCCACCCTCCCGCCTCTACAATACAGCAAAAACCTCAAAATCGGCAATTCCTGCGGAGAACAGATGGCCGAAATCCGCTCCATCGTAGGTAGCGACACCCTGGTAAAGCGGTTCGTCTTGAGGCCGAAGGGCAGCTCCATCGGCACCCTTCCCAAGGGGCTGGAGGGCGCCACCGTCCTGCAGGTCCCGCTGGCCCGTGCGGTGGCGCTGTCGTCGGCACAGGTGGGCTTCATGGCGCGACTCGGGCTAGAGAACGCCATCGTCGCCGTGGGCGAAGGAAAGTACATCGCCGACAGCGCGCTGTACGAACGGGTCCAGAAGGGCGAAGTAGCTGAAGTGGGGAGCGGCCCCACCCTTTCTCTGGAAAAGCTCCTGGCCCTGAAACCCGACCTGGTCATGAACTTCGCTACCGGCGGGGCCTACGACGATTACCAGCGGATAGAGGCCCTGGGGCTCCCGCTGATGCTGACTTCGGAGTGGCAAGAGGAACACCCCCTGGCCAAGGCCGAATGGATTAAGTTGTTCGGAATACTGTTCGGCGTAGACTCCCTCGCCAACGCTGTTTACGAACAAAGTAAAGCCGACTACCTTGCTTCCTTCAACAAATCTGGACTAGAGATTGCTTCGCCTTCAGCTCGCAATGACACCCTCTCGTCTAGCAACGGGGGCGTTGCGGGGGTGTCCCCCGCTAGAGGGGGTAGCGAGCAACAACGTGGGAG
>CALATK010000006.1 GCA_937891805.1 uncultured Fibrobacter sp.
CCACTTTTCCCAGGCAGCCACGTCGCTGTCGGTAATCTGCAGCGTAGACTGGACCACCGGATTCTTGACAAGGTCAAAGAACGCCGGCCTCGAAATCGAACGTTGCTGGTGGATATCCAGAAGGTTCGCGATGGCCTTGCCAATCAGGGAATCCTTTTCCGGGTAGTCCGTAATCGCGTAGGGGATGTAAAACTCGCTATCGCGCGGGGCTGCGTTGAACACCTGCTCAATCGGAGTGCGGTACGCATCCAGCTCGGGCGCAATCACTATCATCTCGTCTAGGCGCACGCCCTGCTTTAAAAGTAGGCACACCTGCGTATGCAAATTCTCGACTTCGCGCAGCGATGACGGTGCTGCGGTAAGAGTCAGCGAACGGTCGAACTCAGGCGAAATGGATTCTGGCGCCACTTCGGAATCGTCAAAACGGTTCAGGCGGTGCGAAACCAGATACTGCACTTGGTGCAACAGCGAATCCGGAGCGTATTCGTAACCGACAAAATCAAAAGTATAGTCCGACGCCAAGCACCACAGGCGAATGTTTTCGCGGCCGGTGCGGCCCCAGTTTTTAAGGAGCAAGTTCTCGTTTTGGGCGAGCCCCTCTTCGGTTGCGGAATCCTGGACCGCCGGGAGCGCAATTCGCGACGGCTCGTCTTTCTTGCTCCAACGCGTCACGGCGCGGTTGCCCACATCTTCCCAGAATTCCATACACGGATTCTGGATAAAGGCGAAAATGTCGTGTTCCTGCGCGAACCTCTGCAAGATTACGCGGTAAAACTGCCCCATACCCGAAAGACTGAAAATGAAGACCGGCTTTTTCCATTGCGACGAATCCGTCTGCTGCGAAAACAGGTAGGGAATCGTGAGGTATTCCGTATCGCTGCCCGTGCGCTTGTGCGTCGCCTCGAACACGCGAGTCAGCAGGGACTTGCCGCCCGCATTGTGGAACAGCTGTGCATACACATCGCGCTGCCACTTTTCCTTGGGCAATACACGGCCCTTGTCCGAGAAAAAATCCCGCAACTCGCCCTCTTTCCAGTAGGCAAGCAGGCCCTCGTGATGCTTGTTCTGCAAAGGCGAAATAAAACCGCCCGGGCGGCTCGTTTCGTATTCCAAAAAGAGACCCGCCAGCGTGCGTGCAAAATCGAACAACTTGGATTCGTCTATTTCACCGGAAAAACTTTCGCCGGACTTTTTATAGAGGTACTTCTTGATTTCTTTCGGAATCGATTTCGACTTTGCGGAATAGCTCTCGTTCAAGTAAGCGATTAGCACGTTGCACAGGATATCTGCAGTCAACTTCTGTTTGGACGTGTCCCCTTGCGTCAAATACCTAAACAGAAACTTATCGAGGGTGACAATCTCCAAATTCGCAAGGACGCCGCATTTCGCAATGTAGCGCAGCCTGAACCACTGCTCGATTTTCGGGTCCGGGAAAATCACGATGGGCGAATCGAAAGGGTCCGTCCAACACTTGCCAAGGGCGTCGATCATCTCGTCGGCCAGATTTTCCAGGTTCAGTGCGAATTTCAGGTGCAGCATGGCTATAATATACTCAAAAAAACATGTCAATTTTTCTAATTTTGTGACATGACTATTGAAGACTGGCGCGCCCGCATAGACGCCCTGAACGGGGAACTGATCACCCTCTTGAACAAGAGGGCGTCTTTTGCCCATGAAATCGGGAAGGTCAAGAAGCAGGCGGGGTTGCCGGTCCTGGACGAGGGCCGCGAAGCCCGGGTCCTGAATGCGGTGGGGGAACTTGCCCAGAAAAGCGGCGGCCCCCTGACCGAAGAGTCGGTGAAGCGCATTTTCCAGGTGATCATGGAAGAGACCCGCAAGGTGGAGGATTGATGAAACGGTTCACTCTGGTGGGTTTCGGCCTTTTGGCCAGTTCCATTGCGGCTGCGGTCAAGCAGGCCAAGTTTCCGGCCATTATCCGTGCGGTAAGTTCTGCTGCCACTCTCAAACGGGCCCGGGAACTGGAGCTTGCCAACGAGTTTTTTGAATACGACGCGGTGGAGGAGTGGTCCAAGGACAGCGACCTGATTTTGCTGTGCGGACCCATTCTCCATATCCTGAAGACCATGGAAGCCCTGAAGAATGTCTCCTGGGCGAAGGGTGCCGATGCCTCGCGGCAGGTGCTGGTGTCCGACATCGGCAGCACCAAGGTGGAAATCTGCAAGGCGGGTTCGACCCTGCCGGCCCCCTTCCGTTTCGTGGGGAGCCACCCCATGGCGGGCTCCGAGAAGCGGACCTGCGAACACAACGACCCCGCCATTTTCGAGAACGCTTACTGGTTCGTGTGCCCGCCCGAGGGCATGCCCGAAAGCACTTACGAACCATTGCTTAGCCTGGTGAAGTTCTTGGGAGCTACCGCCGTGGTGTTCCCGCCGGAGCATCACGACGCCACTATGGCCTGGGTCTCCCACATGCCTCAGATGCTCAGCTCGACGCTGGCGGGGAACCTGCCGGAGCGCCTGCTTTCTCACAACTATCAGCATTACGCGGGCAGGGCCTTCCGGGACATGACCCGCATAGCCGCCTCCGGCTGGGGAATGTGGCACGACATCGCCGTCACCAACAGGAACGAGACCGTCCGGGCCCTGGAAGAGGTCCGTGCGGGCCTGGACCGCACCATCGACGCCATGAACGCCCTGAAGGTGGTGGACGGCTCGGCACCTTCCTTACCTGCGGCTGGTGATAAAGCTGCCGGCGATAAACCTGCCGATGACAACTCTGCCGCCCTGGAAAAGATTTTCAAGGCCGGAAACGACGGCCGTGCAAGCCTGTTCGCCCCGGGCCGTAACGCCGCTTCCGCATTCTTCGAGATTACGGTCCAGCTGAAGGACAAGCCCGGTGCACTCCTCAGCGTGCTGGAACCGTTGGCGCAAGAAGGTATCAACGTCCGTGACGTGGAACTCATGAAGGTCCGGGAAAACGTGGCGGGCACGCTCCTGCTCGCCTTCAAGACCGAAGACGAGGCCGCCCGCGCCCTCAAGCTTTTGAAGTACCTGGATTACGAGGTGAAGGAACGGTAATGGAATTCTTCCTGAATCCAGATAGGGAACGGACGAACTTGACCTTGGTCATGGCGCTGCTGGTCAACGGCCGCACCGTGCTGGAAGATTTCTCCTGGTCGGCAGAAGGACGCGGCTTTGCCAAAGTCCTGGAAGAATTCGGGCTTTCCTATTCCCAGCAGGGGCATGCCCTGGTGCTTACCGGCAAGGGATTCCAGTATCCCGTCCCGTCGCTACTTCCCATCGGTTTCGGGGAGCGGGACAGTGTGCTTCTGTGGACTCTCGCAAGCCGCGACACGGAGCAGGTCTTTACCTTCGCCGCCGAAGAGGGCGAGGCGGGGACTGCCGCCGTGGCCCTTGCCAAGGAACGGCTCCAGTCCTATTTCAAGATTCATGTAGAATCCGACGAACCCTGCTGTTTCAAGTTCCGCTTCGATACTGCCGAGCCCGCCCTCAAGAAAGATTCCCTGGGGAGCGTTCCCTACATTATGCGGGCAAGGCTTTTGATCCGGGCCCTTGTCCGTGGCGAATTTTTGAGTTTTGAAGAAAAGACCGTTGTCCGCGACCAGTGGACCCGCATGCTCCAGTATTTCGGTGTGCCCCTCCGTTACGAGGGCCGGGGCGTGGAACAGCTCAGCGAATTTGAACGCCGCCTGCTTATGGCCCAGGGCAAGAAGGTGGAACGCACCCAGTTCACCGAAATGTCCGAGACCAAGGTGATTACGGGCCGGGACTACTACGTGCCCGGCGACTTTACCGAGGCCTGTGCGCTGGTCTTGCTCTCTACCATTGGGGCGGTGCCCAAGGGCAACCGCATCCTCATCAAGAACGTGGAACTGAACACCAGCAGGGTGGGCTCCATCAACTGCCTCAAGCGCATGGGTGCAAACATCGAGATTGTGACCCGCCGTGAAAAGTACGGTGACGTGTTCGGCGACCTGGAAGTTTTCCCCGTAGATGCGGGCAAGCGCTTGCAGGGCCGCCGTTTTGGCGAAGACATCGTGGCCACCTCCATCGAGGAATTTCCCCTGCTGGCCGTGGCGGCCTGCTTTGCCGAAGGCGAAACTATTTTGCGGCTGCCCAAAGAACAGCGCAAGCAGTGGCGCCCAGTGAACGAGGCCCTGGCCGAAAACCTGCGCAAGACCGGCGTAGAGGCGGGCGTCTATGACGACGGCCTGGTGGTCCGCGGTCTCGAGAATATCACGGCGGTTCCGGAATTCGACGGCGGCAAGAATCCCCAGGTAGGCCTTGCCCTGAACGTGCTGGCCCTCGCTCTCGGCTGCGACGAGCCCGTAGGCCACACCGAAGTGGTGGAGGAACATTTCCCGGGAATCCTCAAGAAACTTTCCGACGCCATGGTGGACGAAAACGTGGAAGAACCCGGAACGGTCCCCGATGGGGTAGAGGCGCAAAAAGGGTAGGGGG
>CALATK010000007.1 GCA_937891805.1 uncultured Fibrobacter sp.
CGTTCCGGATGCCCGCCATAATCGGATGATCCTGGGTAAAGTTCACCTGGTTCCAGCCCATGTGGGGGATCTTCAGGCTCGGTTCATCCTTGAACCGCACCGCTCGTCCCGGAATAAGACCGAGGGTCTTCACGCCGCCGTCTTCTTCGCTTTCTTCCAGAATAAGCTGGCAGCCAATACAGATTCCCAGCACCGGGTTTCCCGCTTTTACCACAGTCTTGATGGCATCTCCGATACCCGTGCGGGTCAGGGTTTCCATGGCAGACGCGGCGGCTCCTACGCCCGGGAACACCAAACGCGTCGCCTTCGCAATCTCATCGGCATCCCGACTGGACTTTGCATCTACTCCAATGCGGGAGAGTGCGTTCATTACCGAAGTCAGGTTTCCGGCATTGTAATCCACGACGATTACGCTCATAAATTTACTCCTTGCACCAGGGATAGTCCACCTGCAAGCGTGAACGGATATAGCTTGCCCGCAACGGGTAGTCCAGGGCGGCATCCATCTGCATCACCCCGACAACCCCATCCTTGGCTCGTGCTTCCAAATTAGAAATATCGTCCCAGGTTGTGTCGTGCTTGGTTGCCTTTCCACCGGTTGAATAACCTACGTCCGCAAGAATAGGCTTTTTCAGTGTATCGTAAAGTTTTTTCCACGTGAGTTTGTTGGCGCTCCTGATTTTTTCAGAATTCGCCAAAGTGCGACCGCCAGAAGTACTCACATAATCCACCAAGGACATGTCGAAATTGGAAAACCACTTTTCTAGCCCCATTGAATCCTTGTCGGAAACCCAGGGAGAAATATCTATGGCAATCTTGGCATCGGGCAAATAAGCCTTGATGGTATCTACAATCTGCTTGAAATAAACGCCCATCATAGAATCAGGAATGCCGCCATTTTGTTGTACCTCTCCGTGATTGGCCACACTCTGTTCCGATGCCATCTCCGAATACTGATAAAAGTCTGGTTCGATCATCCAGATGGGCTCATACTTCTTTGTACTGTCGATCTTATACCTCACCTGACTAGCCAAGCCATCTGCATAGCTCCGATAACGATATAATATGGAATCCACAAAATACTCACGAATCAAATCCGCTCCATATACGCAAAGGGATTGTTTTCCCCTTGCCCTCGCGACATCACAATCGTCCATACCCATATCCTTCCCGAATTCCGCAATCACGTAAGCATAAATCATTGGAGTCGCATGTGTTTGCAAGCTCATTTCCACCATACGCCGTTCAAAAACACTATACCGGTTATTATCTCCAAGCCAGACAGACACGTAATCAAGACCATTGTAATAAAAATACTCTTCGTGAGTACCTTGCCAAGCTGCACCGAAATTAAATTGACACGGGTCAAATCCCGGCGTATGCGCCTTAACTGTATCGGTCTTCCATAGTCCCGCTTCACAATACTGAAACGTCACACTATCGGCCATCCAACGGTATGTCCCTTCTTCCGAAACCGCACACGAATCCAACACTTCTTGAGTGGAAGCTTCTCCCAAATCATCTCCGAATTCAGGCTGAGTAGAAGACTCGTCATCGCCGCAGCCATTCATTGCAGCGAGACAAAAAAACAAAAGGGCCAGGGGTATTAACTTCATATCTATCCTTTTTTCGCCCATCCACCGACGCCAAAGATAGAATTTTTAGAAACTTAGGGACAATTTACTTCCATAAGAACCATTATATGGATTGATTGACGGTTCTAATCTAAACTCCAATGCCTGAATTCGGCGTGAATTGTAACGTTCCAGGGATTCCCGGTAACGTGCGGCACGGCGAAGTTTCGCACCACCTACGATTTTGAGGGTTACACCTACACCAAAAACAACGCCCCCTGCTATGGCTACTCCATACCCCGTAAAAAACTCTAGGAATTCTTCGTCATTACAGCCATAATCTTCATTTCCACAGCGATCCGCCCCTTCATACGCGTCAACCATCATGAGAACTCCAAGCAGCAAGCCAGCTCCGCCACCAATCATCATGCCGTTTCCGGCACTGCGTTTCTTTTTTCCAGAAAGGGTATAGCGTTCCACCAGGTTCTGGTAATAGGCGGCACTGTCTATGCCATCAACATATCCACTCGACCCCGAAGTAGAAACCGGCTCAGGATTCTGCGAAGTCGGTGCAGGGGCGGCAACAGGAGCAATTCTCGGAACAGTTCCCTTCTCGTGGATAAGCCCGATAGTACGACCCTGCTCGTCTATGACATAGGTGGTGTCCATCTCCTGAGCCTGGGCTAGGAGAGCGAGTAAAAGAACAAAAACGCAAATTGCGATTTTCATGAAAAGAAAGATAAAAAAACAAGCAAATCCCGGCTCCAGACAACGCTAGCATCAGGGTTTTTATATATTCAGGATATGCCCAACGAAAACAACGACTTAAGCAACATCGACCTCGATGCCCTCGTGAACAACATGAGCTCCATCAATAGTGAGGACTACTGGTTCACCAAGGTCAGCAAAATCGAGGAACACGACGAAAAAGCGCCGGAGAAACAACAAGGGCGGGCTTAGCCCTCCGAGCACAATTCCTTGGGCGACGCAGAGTTTTTACACGAACGCCGCTACTGGTTCAAAAAATCCAAAGCTTCGCCGGCCAGTTCCACGCAGCGGTTGCACGGGATGACCTTGTTCGGGCGGATTTCGCTGCACTTGGTAAAGTTCTGCGCTCCACGCCTGAAAAAATCCTCGATGGCTTCGGCATGGTCGGGCTGCATCATCTTGGCCGCATAGAGCGCGCCGCATTGGCCGTTCGGGGCCTTGCCTCCACCAAAAGCACGGAACATCTCGGCGGCGTCCACCGCCTCCGCTTCGGACTTGCCTGTCGCGCGGGCATAACCGTAGGCTACCGACATGGCACAGTTACCGCGGTGTCCGGCATGAAAGTTCTTTGAAAGTTCAGCAATGGACATAAATGCTCCCTATCGAAATTCCTACGAACCAATATACAATATTTCGTCAACATAAAGGGAATCCCCGCCTTGGTTCGACTTCGCTCACCACAAGACGCGGGGATGACAATGCAAAAAAAGAAACCCCCGCGCGAACGAGAGTTTCTATAAAAACCAATTTTTTCTTAGAGGCGAGTGAGACAAGGCGAAAACAAATATTTTTGTTATAAATCGTAATTCGTCTAGAAACAAAAACTCCGCAAAGAATATTGCGGAGTCTTTATAAAAACCAGGAATTTTTTCAGTTGCGAGCAGAGCAAGGCCGCAGACCCGAAGCCGTACAAAACGTACGGCGAGAGGTCGAGAACGCCGCTATGCGAAGCAAATGGAAAAATTACTTGTCCGTGAGGACAGCGACGCCCGGCAGCACCTTCCCTTCCAGGAGTTCGAGGGAAGCGCCACCACCCGTAGAGGTGTGGGTCACCTTCTTGTCGGCGCCGTACTTCTTGGCAGCCGTAGCGGTATCGCCACCACCGATAACGGTGATTGCGCCGGCAGCGGTAGCTTCGACGATAGCGTCGGCCATAGCCTTGGTGGCCTTTTCGAAGGCTTCGAATTCGAACACGCCTGCAGGACCGTTCCAGACGATGGTCTTGGCGGACTTGATAGCGTTCACGAAGAGCTTGGTGGATTCAGCGCCCACATCGAGGCCCATCCAGCCAGCCGGAATGCCTTCGGCGTCAGAGACAGCCTTCGTAGCAGCGTCGGCAGCGAACTTGTCAGCAGCGATGTAGTCAACCGGGAGGATGATTTCCTTGCCGGCAGCCTTAGCCTTAGCCATGAGATCCGGAACGAGTTTTGCGCCTTCTTCGTCAAACAGAGAAGAACCGATTTCGATGTTGTTCAGAACCTTCTTGAAGGTGAAAGCCATGCCACCGCCGATGATGATCTTGTCGGCCTTGTCGAGGAGGTTGTTGATGAGCTGGATCTTGTCGGCGACCTTTGCACCGCCGAGGATGGCGAGGAACGGACGCGGAGGATTGTTGAGCACCTGGTCGAATGCCTTGAGTTCCTTGTTCATGAGGAAACCGGCAGCGCGCTGCGGAAGTTCAACACCAGTCATAGAGGAGTGGTCGCGGTGAGCGGTACCGAAAGCGTCGTTCACGTAGACGTCGGCGAGCTTGGTGAGGCTTGCGCGGAAGGCCTTCACGGCTTCCTTGTCGGCCTTTTCCTTAGTTT
>CALATK010000008.1 GCA_937891805.1 uncultured Fibrobacter sp.
ATCTCGATGGAGGTATTGTATTCAAAACGAAGGCCAAAGGAGAGGCGCTTGTAGTTGATGGCAAGAGCCGCGATGGGGGTAATGCCGTAGCCAGTCTGTTCCACGTCCAGCTCCTTGTCGGAAACCTGGGCGGCCACAGCCTCAAGGGTCTTGGACTTGATCATGAGTTCTTCGGCCTGGGCAGCGTACTGTTCGGCAGCAGCCTTGCTCTGGGCGGCAGAAGCCTTGTCACCGGCGGCGGCGTACTTTTCGGCGGCGGCAGCATACTGCTCGGCGGCACCGGCGGCCTCCCCTGCCTTGCCAGCCAGGTAATCAGAAACGTTCTTGAAGGTAGAGGCGGCTTCCACCATGCTGCCGTCCAGCCCGAGAAGCTCGTTCTTCGGGTTCACCTTGATATTCTTCAGTTCGCCTTCGTAGTGGTTGTAGGCGTAGTTGAAGCGGGCGCCCAGGTAGATAGAGGCAAAGTCCACGATACGGTAGGAGGCACCCAGGGCAAAGCCGAATATGTAGGAGGTTCCCGTCAAGGAAATGTCCGCATCGTAATCCGTCGTTTCGAGACCGTTCTGGGTCAGCATGCCGGGAATCTGGGCCACGGCCACGTCAAAGGAGGGGAATCCGTCCTTGTAGTTCAGGGCGCCACCGCCACCGGTGATTCCGAAATACCCCGAAAGGGCCAGGTTGCCGCGATGCCAGGTCACCATGGCGCTGGGCATGGCCGGAATCTGGGCCTTGCCGCGGAACTTCTTTTCGCCACCGAACAGCGGGGATTCCGTATAGGTGTTACGGCTCTGCCAGAAAGCCTGGGAGTTGAGGGAGATGTGGAAGCCGTCGGTCATGAAGGCTGTACCGGCGGGGTTGTAGTAGGGAGCGTCCGCCTCGGTAGTGGCATAGCGGGCCACATTGCGCAGATAGGCCGCGGACTGGTTGGTGTTGGTATTCAGGCCGCTAGCCAAGGCCAGGGACGAAAAAGCGCCCATAAGGCCAATAATTTGGGGGAGTTTCATGAGGGGACCTTCTCTGTTTTGAGGAATTCGGCCCCAAAGTTAGAAATGAATCCCACGAATTTATCTACAATTTGCTTACTTTTTTCTAACACGAAGAAAAATAAAAGCGTTTTGTATGTTTACCCCGTGTCGTGGGCCCGCCCCCATATTGGACTCGGGGGCTTCCCTCGGGTCTATTGGCGGGGCCTGCCGCCACGGCGCCTAAACCGCTTTAGAGGGACACGAACCGCCGGAGCCCAAAGCTCACGGAAACTGCACACAAGACGACGGAAGCCGCCAAGGTCACCGTAGGCAACAACAGTCCCTGCAAGAACACCTCGTGGAACATCTGCACCAGAAGGAGCAGCGGCACAATCAGGAACAGGGAAATATGGGCCGCCGCCCGCACCGTCTTCACACGAAGCGAGAGCATCAGGGAAAACGCCGTCGTGAGAAGCACCGCCGAAAGGGCGCCCAGGATAGAAGCCACCGCGGCCACCGCAGGAATATCCGGATGGGCAAGCCAGTAGGCCGACTGGGCCAAAAGGGAGAACACCACCGGGAAAGGGAGTATGGCCAGAAGCTTACCCCAGAAAAGTGTCGAAGGCTTTATCGGAGAAAGCTGCAACAGTTCCAGGGAATTGCGTTCCCGCTCCCCCGCGAAGGAATCTCCGGCCAAGGGTGCCCCCATGGGCGCCATGAGGCACCCCAGCAGGAGCATCATGTAGCCTTCCATGCCTTCCATAATCTGCCCGCCGTAGCGGGAGACCGCAATCCCCTGGCTCGCCGCCAGAATCGCCGGCGGGATGATGAAGGGAATCCAGAATTTCGGGTCCCGGAATATCAGGCGGATTTCGTGTCTAAAAACGTGGAGCATAAAAATGTGAGCGGCAAAGCCGCGATGTGTGATGTGAAATGTGTAATGTAAAATGGGTTATCCCTCATTCCACATTACACATTCCACACTATGCATTACCTCTTCAGAGTTTTATATCTAATCGGCTTCGGGTTGTCGGCATCTTCGCCGAGGCGCTTGCGACGGTCGGCTTCGTATTCGCTCCAGTTGCCTTCGAACCACACGACCTTGGAGTCGCCTTCGTAAGCGAGGATGTGGGTTGCGATACGGTCCAGGAACCAGCGGTCATGGGAGATAATCACGGCACAGCCTGCGAACTTGAGGATTGCCTGTTCCAGAGCCTGCAACGTTTCGATGTCCAAGTCGTTGGTCGGTTCGTCAAGGAACAAGAGGTTGCCCGGCTTCTGCAGGTTCTTTGCCATAAGCACGCGGTTGCGTTCACCGCCCGAAAGCGTGGTGAGCTTTTTCTGCTGGGCAGCACCCGTGAAGTTGAAGAGCCCGCAATAGGCGCGTCCGTTCATCTTGCGGTCACCCACCATAATCTCGTCGTTGCCGCCGGTGATTTCTTCCCACACGGTCTTGCTGTCGTCGAGGCTATCGCGGCCCTGTTCCATGCTGATGATTTCCACGGTCTCGCCAATCTTGAGCGTACCGCCATCGGGCTTTTCCTGGCCCATAATCATCTTGAACAAAGTAGTCTTACCTGCACCGTTCGGGCCGATAATGCCCACGATGCCGGAGCGCGGCAGGTTGAAGTTCAAATCGTCGAAGAGCACCTTGTCGCCAAAGGCCTTCTGCAGGTGTTCCGCCTGGATAACGATATCGCCCAGGCGCTTGCCGTTTGCAATGTGGATCTGCGCCACCTTGATCTGTTCGCGAGAATCTTCGGCCAGCAAGTCTTCGTAAGCCTTCAAGCGGGCCTTGCTCTTGGCCTGGCGTGCCTTCGGAGAAGCCTTCACCCATTCCTGTTCGCGAGCGAGGCGCTTCTGACGATCAGATTCGCCCTTTTCTTCGTTCTTCATGCGTTCAAGCTTCTGGTCGAGCCACTGGGCGTAATTGCCTTCCCAAGGAATGCCGCGACCGCGGTCGATTTCCAGAATCCAGTTCGTTACGTTATCGAGGAAGTAACGGTCATGGGTCACCAAAATCACGGAGCCCTTGTATTCGCGGAGGTGGCGTTCGAGCCAAGCAACCGTTTCGGCGTCCAGGTGGTTCGTCGGTTCGTCGAGGAGCAGCAAATCCGGTTCTTCGAGGAGCAAGCGGCAGAGAGCCACGCGGCGCTTTTCACCGCCGGAGAGGTTCGTCACCGGCCAGTCGCCCGGCGGGCAGCGGAGAGCATCCATTGCAATTTCGATATTGCGGTCGAGGCTCCACAAATCCTGTGCGTCGATGATGTCCTGAAGCTTCGCCTGTTCGTCGAGAAGCTTGTTCATCTCGTCATCTTCCATCGGTTCGGCAAACTTCATAGAAATTTCGTTGAAGCGGTCAAGAATCGCCTGCTTCTTGGCCACAGCCTGCATCACGTTTTCCTTGACGGTCAAGTTCGGGTCCAGCTGCGGTTCCTGCGGCAGGTAGCCTGCGGTGCGGCCCGGTTCAATCCACGCTTCGCCCTGGAATTCTTTGTCGATTCCCGCCATGATGCGGAGGAGCGTCGACTTACCGGCACCGTTCTGGCCGATGATGCCAATCTTTGCGCCGTAGTAGAAACTGAGGGAAATGTCCTTCAGCACCTCCTTGTTAGGCGGGTAGGACTTGGTCATCTTGTACATGTAGAAAACGAATTTTTCTGCTTTATTCTGTTCGGCCATATTCTAGTGATTAGTGGTTAGTGGTTAGTGGTTAGGACTGAAGGTCCATAGGGCTTAGCCCGTTGGTGGTTAGGACAAAAGGTCTGCGATCAGGTGCAAGGAGTGTGTACCCTAATACCTCATTTCTTTTTCAAAGATAACAAAAATCTTTTCTATACTTGTGTGGTATGAAGTTTGTCCGTGGCATTATCGTCTGCCTGCTGCTCAGCATTTTTGCTCGGGCGCAAGACGATGGCGCGCAGGAGCATTTCCAGCGATTCTCGGTCATGCCTGTAGTCGCCTACTCCGAAGAAACGGAACTGGAATACGGCGGGCTGCTGGTGCTGTTTTTCAAGCCATTCGAAGGGAGCAGCCATGTTTCCACAATTGACCTGGTGGCCCTGGGCACCACCCGCAACCAGTATGGTTTCCGTCTGTCACCTAATTTTTGGCTCTTGGCAGACCAGGTGCACATTCCCTCCATATTCAGGCTTTACAAATGGGAATCTTCCCTCTTTGAAAGGGGCAGCCGCGGAGACTTTGACGCCATCGGCACCTACGAGCGGACCTATTTCAACGGTTACGTTCCCATTGAACTGAGTTTCGGCATTCCAGACTGGCTGCCCTTCCGCTACGGACCCGTTCTTGATGGCGAAACCCGAAAGAATAAGCTGGGCGAAATCATTCCGGAAGGGAGCGAAGACGGCTGGTTCATGGGGGGTGGCTACAGGCTGGTCCTGGACAAACGGGACAACCACAACTGGCCTACAAAAGGTTACTATACGGCCTTCGAAGAAATCTTTTACGGCGGAAACTTCCGTTTCCATACCGAAGAACTAGACCTTCGGTTCTACACGCCACTGTTTTGGAGAACATCCCTTGCCTTGGGTGCTTATTTCAAGCAAAGCCGAGGCGAGGATATTCCTGTAGGTTACCTTGCTGGTTCTGACGGCGTCAAACGTTTCCGCGGAATCGATTGCGGACTCTGGAACGACAACCAGGTCATGATTTTCCAGATGGAATTCCGGCGGCCCCTGTTCTGGCGGCTAGCGGGAACCATCTTCGGAGAAACCTTCCAGTCCGGGCCCTATTTTGGCGAAATGCTCAAGCGGAAAATGCACTACTCCGTAGGTTTCGGAGGGCGCCTGGCCCTAAACAGGAGCGAAAAACTCCACGCCCGCGGAGACATTTCCCTCATCGACGGAAAGCACATCGGCCTTACCATCGACCTGCGAGAAGCCTTCTAAAAAAAAACGGCGCACCGCTGCAGAAAAACGGTACGCCGAAGAAATTGAGAAAATGTACGAAAATTAGAAGTGAATCACGCGGACCTTGATGACCTTGTCGAGCTTGGAGAGTTTCTCGATGATGGAGTCGTCCACCTTGCTTTCGACGTCAACGAGGTTGTAACCGATCTTGCCGTTGCTCTTGTTAGAGAAGCTGGCGATGTTGATGCCTTCGGCGCCGAACACCTTCGTGATTTCGGAAATCATGTTCGGAACATCCTGGTTGATGACCACGACGCGGCTCTTGACGCCAGCGTGCGGGTGATCGACGAGGGCCGGGAAGTTCACGGAATTGCGGACGCAACCGAATTCGATGTAGTCCTTCAGTTCTTCGACTGCCATCACAGCGCAGTTTTCTTCGGCTTCTTCGGTGGAGGCGCCGAGGTGCGGGAAGCAGGTCACCTTGTCGTTCTTGATGAGGTCTGCATCCGGGAAGTCGCAGAGGTAGCCCTGGAGGGAACCGGAGGCGAGCATTTCGTTGACCGGGGCCATTTCCACAATGCCACCGCGGGCGAAGTTCATGATGTAGCTGCCCTTGAAGCCAGCGAGATTCTTGCGGTTGAGGAGGTTTTCGGTCACGCCCTTAATGAACGGAACGTGCACGGTGAGGAAGTCGGACTTCGCAATCACGGTGTCGAGGTCGGCGATTTCCACCTTGTTGGAAAGTTCGTGCATGTTGGCGGCGTTCGGATACGGTTCGTAAGCGATGACGCGCATGTT
>CALATK010000009.1 GCA_937891805.1 uncultured Fibrobacter sp.
GGATCTAGGATCTAGGGGTGAATGTAGGGCGAAAAATCACTAGCCTCTAAATCCTAGTCTCTAGCCCCTTTTATCCAATCGCCTCCGGGCCCGTTTCTCCGGTGCGGATGCGGATGCACTGTTCAAGGCTTGTGACGAAAATCTTTCCGTCACCGATTTCGCCGGAGCGCGCGCCCTTGATGATGGCGTCGATGCAGGGTTGCACGAATTCATCGTTTACCGCAATCTTGAGGCAAATCTTCTTGAGCAAATTCACCTCGGTCACCACGCCGCGGAAGCGCTGGTTATAGCCCTTCTGCTGGCCGCAGCCGAGCACGTTGGTAACTGACATCTTGAAAATGTTGTTTTCGTAAAGCGCTTGCTTCACGAGATTCAGTCGTTCGGGTTGGATGTAGGCCGTAACGAGTTTCATTTTTTTTGTCCTTGTTTGATTCCAAGGAATTTTGGAATTCACCCCCTCTATGCAAAGAGCGTGCCAAAAAAGAGAAATGCGCGAAATTTCGCGAAAAACGGCGAAATCGCGGGGAAAATGAAAGAAAACTACGCAGGCTTTACGGATAATGTTTTTCGTTTATTGAATAATATCCAAAAAACGTAAAATCCCTGCCGCGCAAGGACAGGGTGTGACGAATAAAGTAATCTTTTTTTTGCGGAAGAGAATTACAGCTCGTGATAGTACGGGCAGATGTTTTCGTAATGTCCGTCCTTCATGCGGAATCCGCCTTTTATAGTCCCAAGCTGAACAAATCCGAGCCTTTCGTACAGATGTCTTGCGTGTGTGTTTGTGGCGACAACCGCATTGAACTGAAGGATACGGAATCCGTTTTCCTTGCCTTTTTCCATGCAGTCCGTTACCAGCTTTTCGCCGATGTGCTTGCCCCTGGATTCCGAAGCGACCGCGTAGCTCGCATTTGAAATGTGCCCGCAACGGCCCACGTTGTTCGGGTGCAGAATATATAGGCCGAAAATCTTGCCGCCCTCTTCGGCGACGGCGCAGTAAGTCTGTGCGGCAAAGAAATGCCTGCCGCTTTCGGGTGTGAGCAAGTCCTCTTGCGGGAAGGCGATGCCTTCTTCGACCACCTCGTTCCAGATGCGGATCATTGCCGCAAGGTCCACTTCGTTGTATTGCCTGATAATCATAGCGGGAAAGATAGAAAATTTACGCTTTCGCAGAAAAGACCTGTTTTATGAGGCAGGGTCTCTGAACTTACAGGAAAAGAGCGTTCCCGCACATATATGTGCGGTCGGGCTATATTGCAAGGCCTCCCGTGCGCACCTACGGCACGCCCGCGCGGCTCTTGCAACCAAGCCTCGCTACGCGAGTCTTGTCCCCAAGGGGTCACTATCCCTAACGCATTTTTATAAAATATCGCTTTTGCCTAAATTACATTTAGAACAAAGTGTCTGTAAATTTTCAGGGACGGTTTCGCCACCTTTAGACCAAGGTGTTATATGGTCAACATGCAATTCAACAGAGGGGTCTTTTGCGGGTGACGCTCCACATGCACAGCATTTAAAATGATCCCTTTGCAATACCAAAAATCTTAATCTAGCGTTTATATTTCTTGATGTGGTATGCTTGTTTTGAGAAGAAATTTTATTCTTTTCATGTTGAGATGATTTTGTTTCTTCTTCTAATTCGGGGGCGTCTGGGGTATCGCCTTGCTCGATTTCATCGGTATTATTTGCGTATTTTACAAAGGCTTCTAACGCTTTTCGCCAACTTCCAAAACGACGCTTAAACACATCTATTGAGTATTTGAAAATTTTCGATTTTGTAAAATCAGTTGTGGTTGGTTGCCTTCCTAGAAGAATCCAAATTCTTTCGATTTCATCAAAACACTGTTGTTCTGTGACTTTATCTCTTGAAACTCCGGTTTCCTTTAATCCGGCTTTAATTAATGCTGTATTCCAGGTTCCAAATCTATGAGAAATGTTATAAGCAGAATATTTCCCGTGTTTTATATAATCCGTATAGAGAACTGTCTTTTGACTAATTAATTTGGCAACATTTATTAAATCATCAAGGAGTTTCTTATCAGAAATGATTTTTAATTCGGATTTATTTCTATCGGGTCTTAAGCCTGCTTTTTGTAAGGCTTTTTTCCAGGATCCAAAATGTCCTCGTATTGCACACTGGGAATATTTTCCTGTTTTTTTGTATTCTGAAATGGAAATCCAGTCTTTTCCTAATTGATTGGAAACCCGCTTTATGTCTTGAATTATCTCTTCATCTGATAATTCTCGTTTAATTTCATTTAATACAAATTTCATTTTAGTTGGCTTGAAAAATGGAGTGTGTTTATTGTGGAATATACATTTATTAAGATGCCTTAGTAAACAATTTAAAGTGAATTCAGCAAAAAAGCCAGGCGTTGCGGGTGCGGCGATTGAGCACCCGCTAGAAGGGGTAGCGGAAGACCCGGCTGGGGAGGGTATAAAAAGGAGAAGCCCGCTCGGAGGCGGGCTTGACACATTGGGCGGGGCCGGGGCTGAAGTGAGGGGAAGGCTTTCCCCTCTCATACAACCACTACTTCTTCACGTGTCTGTGGTATTCCTGCAGGCTGCATACTTCGAATCTTCCGAAGTCGTGCTTGTCCATGAGGCCTTCGACGGTGGAGGTGAGGGCGGCGATCGTCGTGGTGATGGGGATGCCCGAGACAACGGCCTTGGAACGCATCTGGATTTCGTCCACCATGGCTTCGGCACCATTTTCGGTGGTGTTCACGATCCACTGGACTTCCTTGTCGTGAATGAGGTCCAGCAGGTTCGGACGGCCACGGGAGATGCGGAATACGGCGCGGGTCTTGATGCCCTCGTTGTAGAGCATCGTTGAGGTGCCGCGGGTCGCGTACAGTTCGTAACCGAGGTTCACGAGCTGGCGGATAAGCGGGACTGCCTTCTGCTTGTCTTCGTCCTTGAGCGAGACGAAGATGTTGCCCTGGCTCGGGACCTTGTTGCCCGATGCCAGCTGGCTCTTGAGGTAGGCAAGGCCGCGGTCGCGATCGATGCTCATAACTTCGCCGGTGGATTTCATTTCCGGAGAGAGCGTGATGTCAACACCCGGGAACTTGACGAACGGGAACACGGCTTCCTTGACGCTCACGTAAGGCACGTGGACTTCTTCGGTAAAGCCGATTTGTTCGAGGGTTTCGCCGAGCATGCAGCGGCTTGCGTAACTTGCAAGCGGAACACCGATGGACTTGGAGACGAACGGCACGGTGCGTGATGCGCGCGGGTTCACTTCGATCATGTAGAGTTCGCCATCCTTCACGGCGAGCTGCATGTTCATGAGGCCGCAAACGTGGAGTTCTTTCGCGAATTCCTTGGCGTAGGCGCGAACCTTGTCCTGGATTTCCTTGGAGAGCGTCATGGGCGGGATGACGCTTGCGGAGTCGCCGGAGTGGATGCCTGCGGGTTCCACGTGCTCCATGATGGCGCCCACCACGGTGTGCTTGCCGTCGCTGATGCAGTCCACGTCGAGTTCGGTAGCGTCTTCCAAGAAGCGGTCGATAAGAATTGGCTTGCCTTCACCAATGGCGGCGGCTTCTTCCACGAACTTGCGGAGGTATTTTTCCTTGTAGACAATCACCATGCCGCGGCCACCGAGAACGAAGCTCGGACGCACAAGCACGGGGTAGCCGATTTTCTCGACGATGGCGA
The DNA here is from genome assembly GCA_937891805.1 of uncultured Fibrobacter sp. GTDB lineage: Bacteria > Fibrobacterota > Fibrobacteria > Fibrobacterales > Fibrobacteraceae > Fibrobacter. The sequence goes on from CALATK010000009.1 coordinate 3,664, forward strand.
GGGCTTCTTCGACGTTGTGGGCGATGCCGCTTTCGGCCTGCTTGATGCCGACCTTGTCAACCAGCTGCTTGAAGAAGTCGCGGTCTTCGGCGAGGTCGATGTCTTCGGGGCTCGTGCCGACGACGTTTGCGCCGGCCTTCTTGAGGCGCATGGCGAGGTTCAGCGGAGTCTGGCCACCGAATTGCACGATGACGCCCGAACACTTTTCGCGTTCGTAAATGCCCATCACGTCTTCGAGCGTGAGCGGTTCAAAGTAGAGTTTGTCGGATGTATCGTAGTCGGTGGAAACCGTTTCGGGGTTGGAGTTCACCATGATGACTTCGTAGCCTTCGCGACGCAGTGTAAAGGCGGCGTGGCAGCAGCAGTAGTCAAATTCGATACCCTGACCGATTCTGTTCGGGCCGCCACCCAGCACCATGATGCGCTTCTTGTGACCGTGACCCGGAATTTCGCGGACGGGTTCGCCATTGAAAGGCGCCTGCGCTGAGCCTGTCGAAGCGTAGCAGCTGTAGTAATACGGCGTGATGGCTTCGAATTCTCCGGCGCAGGTATCTACGGAGTAGTAACTCGGAACGAGGCCAATCTGCTTGCGCACCGCCATGACTTCTTCAGGAGTCTTGTGGAACAGGTAACCGATCTGGATGTCGCTGTAGCCGAGTTCCTTGGCCTGGCGGAAGAGCGGCAAGTCTTTGGCGAGCGCTTCTAGTGAGCCTGCGGAAAGGATTTCGTCTTCGTAGAGGGCGAGTTCTTCAAGGTGGCGCAGGAAGTAGCGGTCAATTTTTGTGAGCTCATACAACTTCTCGACACCCCACTTGCGGCGCAGAGCTTCGTGCAGCACGAAGATGCGTTCGGCGCTCGGGCGGGCGACTTCCTTGGCGAGCGTTTCGTCGTCGTAGGCGGCGAACTTTTCACACTTGGCGCAGGCACCGAATCCGCCGAATCCCGTTTCAAGAGAGCGGAGTGCCTTCTGCATGGCCTGCTTGAAGTTGGTGCCGATGGCCATCGCTTCACCCACG
>CALATK010000010.1 GCA_937891805.1 uncultured Fibrobacter sp.
GTAAAAAAGCACAAAAAAAGCTCCATCCCGGATGGGACAGAGCTTAAGGGTAGGTAAAAACTTATTTGAGTTCGACCTTTGCGCCGGCTTCTTCGAGCTTTGCCTTTGCTTCTTCAGCATCTTCTTTGCGATGATTGTGGGCGACTCGGCTTACGGCCTGTTGTTCCTGGGTCTGGCACTCTTTGCCCGCAAAAAGATGCCGAAGGCGAACCCTGCTGGTTTCCACTTTATCTACCTCATGAGCATCGCCACCATCGTGTGGGGGGTGATTAACGCAAGCTTCCTTGGACTTTCTCCGGCGCTTGCGGGGTGGACGTATTACCTGGACATCACCAACTACGGCTGGTTGCCTGAACCGCTGAAGAATGCGATGCTCTGGATCCGCACTAGCGCCCCGACTGACCCTGCGAAGTTCGAAGCCTACAAGGCCTTCGCCCAGTCGATCACGCTGTTGCCCGAAAGCTTCGTGCCCAAGGCCGCAGGTGCCTCCCAGATGCAGCATATCCAGCTGTTCTGCTTCTGCATCGCCGTGGTCCACCTGAGTATTGCCCATATTTGGAACGTGTGCGTGCGCATCAAGCGCAAGGATTCCACGTTCATGGCGCAGGTGGGCTGGCTTATCGGCTGCTGGGTGATGTTCTTCCTTGCGTGCCAGATGGTGCTCGGTATTGACATGCCGAAGTTCGTCATCCCGATGTTCATCGTGGAAGCCGTTCTCCTGGTGCTCTTTACTGTGCCGCCGAAACGCCTCAAGCAGGACTTCATCAGCATCCCGATGCTGGTGCTCGACGTGGTGAACAGCTTTACCGACGTGATCAGTTACATCCGTCTGTTCGCTGTGGGCATGTCCGGCGCGGCCATCGCCGAAGCGTTCAACGACATGCTCTCGCCGCTGTTCGGCTCCGCCGTGGGCATCGCCGGTGCTGCCTTCCTGCTGCTCTTTGTGCACGGCCTGAACATCGCGCTTGCGGTCATGGGCGTCGCGGTCCACGCGGTACGTCTTAACACACTCGAATTTTCAAATGGACTTGGCCAGGAATGGAGCGGATTCGCGTTCGCCCCCTTCGCCAAGCAGAAAAATTAAACCAAGGGATGATTCCCGCTACTTAATGAGGAAAAAACAATGGAACCGAATACAATGGTTACTCTCGCTAAAATGGGTGCTGCAGCCGCTCTCGGCATTGCGGCAATGGGCTCCGCCCTTGGTTGCGGAACGGCTGGTATGTCCGCCATCACCATGTGGAAGAAGGCTTATGCCCAGGGCAAGAGCGCTCTCTTCACCTTGCTGGTGTTCGTGGGTGCCCCGATTTCCCAGACGATTTACGGCATGCTCCTGATGAACTTCATCCTGAGCAAGGCTGCTGAAAGCGGCTTTACCAACTGGGGCGGCTGCCTCGGCGCCGGTATCTTCGGCGGTCTTGGCATGATGGCTTCTGCCTGGTACCAGGGCAAGTCCGCGGCCGTGGCTTGCGACGCCCTCGGCGAAACCGGCAAGGGCATGGTGAACTACCTGATGGTGCTCGGTATCGTGGAAACCGTGGCCCTCTTCGTTCTCGTGTTCTCCATGATGGTGCTCTAATCCAGCGAGGTAACACGTATGGATCAAGCTCAACTTTTAACGCTCGCGAAACTCGGCGCGGTGGCGGCCCTGGGCCTTGCCGCGGTGGGTTCTGCGCTGGGCTGCGGGACTGCCGGCATGGCGGCCATCGGGGCCTGGAAGAAGGCGTATCTCAAGGGTAAGAACGCGCTGTTTACGCTGCTCATCTTCGTGGGGGCACCCATTGCGCAGACAATCTACGGCATGTTGCTGATGATGTACATCCTGAACAAGTCCCAGGCGGCTCCGGCCAACTGGGCGGCTTACCTGGGTGTGGGCATCTTCGGTGGCATCGGCATGATGGCCTCTGCCTGGTACGTGGGCAAGTCGGCGGCTGACGCCTGCAACGCCCTCGGCGAAACCGGCAAGGGCATGGTGAACTACCTGATGGTGCTCGGCGTCGGCGAAACCGTCGCACTGTTCGTCATGGTGTTCTCCATGATGCTGGTGTCGTAGGACAAAGTGGCGGGGCAGTGCCCCGCGTATGGTGTCATCCCCGCGAAGGCGGGGATCTCCTAAGAAAAGACGAGTGATGTTCAATCACCCGTTTTTTGTGTCTTCATTGAAAAATATTTATTGGTCTATAAGGTCTTCGCAATCTGGAAGTAATACAGAAACACTTTCATTTACGGGATCTTTTCTGATGCATTTCGACACATCTTTATTTTGTATCTCTTGTCGCAACAATATAAAACAATTAATTATATTGAGTACCTAGAATGAAAAAAATAACTGTCTTGTTGCTTGTTCTTTTGATTGCTGCCGTGGCATCGGCGGCTGTTAAGAAAAAACGGTTTGACATTAATGAATCCAATAATGTTCCCGTTGTTGATACTCTAGTCGTTTCAAGCGATACAACCTTAAAAAAAGCTTCTGAAAATAATCCCACCGTATCCGTTACCAATGTTGGAAAATATACACAAAAAAAAGAGTTCTCTTTCTATGGGACTATCGCCAGCGCGCAAAAGCACCTTCGAGAGAAATTGACTGTTGCTATCACGGCAATGAAAAATGGAAATTGGGGCGCAATATGGAAGTTTCTACTCATTTGTTTAATTTACGGAATGCTCCACGCGCTTGGCCCTGGACACGGAAAGTCCATAGTAGTGGGTTATTTTATTGCTAGGCGGGGTAGATGGCGTCAAGGTGTTGCCCTCGGAGCCGGAATCACAATAACTCACACGATGAGCGCGGTTCTTTTATTGCTTGTTTTATATGCGGTATTCAAGGCAACTGTTTTCAATGCTTTCGAAACAGGGCGTATTGGCATTGAGAGAACAAGTTACGCTCTTGTTATGTTTACGGGTATCTTACTCGTAGTGCTTGGTATTCGCGATTTTATTAGGCAACACAGCTATTCTAAAGGGACCGCAAACACGAATTCTGCAGGTTTGCAAAACGAACCCCTTCCACCCATTGCTCGTTGGCGCGAAATTATCGGTGTAGCGGCAATTACAGGAATTGTTCCATGCCCGGCAGTAGCGCTTATTGTGCTTTTTTGTCTATTGAACTCGATGGTGACACTTTCACTATTAGGAGCACTTTTCATCTGCATCGGCATGACTATTACCAATGTCCTTTTTGGTGTTACTGCTGTTGCTTTGCGCAAGGGAATTGATAAGGGAAGTACCCATACACGTTTTGCTTCAAATGTTTATACTGTAGCATCTCTTGCCGGTGGAATTATCATATTTGTTTCGGGATTGCTGTTATTCAGCAATCAGTTTGCTGGACGAATATGAACAGAAATACGCAAGTTTCATCAAAAAAGGACAATAGTATTTACCATAAAAGCCCTCGGGTATTAATAACCGAGGGCTTTTATGTTTCTTTTGACCACCTGGCAAACACATTACCAGTGGACAAGGCCACCTTTAGTTAGGCGACATTCATTACAGCTTGTTGTTGGAACCAAGAACGTCGACGATCTTGTGTTCGTACATCTTCTGCATGTTTTCGCGAGCCGGCTTGAGGTACTGGCGCGGGTCGAAGTGTTCCGGATGTTCGTCGAAATACTTACGGATAGCGGCAGTCATGGCGAGACGGCTGTCAGAGTCGATGTTGATCTTGCAAACAGCGGACTTGGAAGCTTCGCGGAGCTGTTCTTCCGGAATACCGACGGCATCCGGGAGCTTGCCACCGTGGGCGTTGATGGTGTCCACTTCGTCCTGCGGGACAGAAGAAGAACCGTGGAGAACGATGGGGAAGCCCGGGAGCTTCTTTTCGATGGCGTGGAGCACGTCGAATGCCAGGGGAGGCGGAACGAGCTTGCCAGTCTTCGGGTCGCGAGTGCACTGTTCCGGCTTGAACTTGTAAGCACCGTGGCTGGTACCGATGGAGATAGCGAGGGAGTCGCAGCCCGTACGGGTAGCGAAGTCGATCACTTCTTCCGGCTTGGTGTAGTGGGATTCTTCAGCCTGGACTTCGTCTTCCACACCGGCGAGCACGCCGAGTTCAGCTTCGACGGTCACGTCGTGCTGGTGAGCGTATTCAACAACCTTCTTGGTGAGGGCGATGTTGTCTTCGTACGGAAGAGCGGAACCATCGATCATCACGGAAGAGAAACCGTTGTCGATGCAGTCCTTGCAGAGTTCGAAAGAGTCACCGTGGTCGAGGTGGAGCACGATCTGCGGATTGGCGCAGCCGAGTTCCTTGGCGTATTCAACAGCACCCTGGGCCATGTAGCGGAGGATGGTGCCGTTGGCGTAGTTGCGGGCACCCTTAGAGACCTGCATGATCACCGGAGACTTCTGCTTCACAGCAGCCTGCACGATGGCCTGCATCTGTTCCATGGTGTTGAAGTTGAAAGCCGGGATAGCGTAGCCACCCTTAACAGCCTTTGCAAACATTTCCCTGGTGTTCACCAGGCCGAGTTCCTTGTAAGAAACTGCCATTTGATTTACCTCTTGATTGTGTGGCGACCTGGGTCGCCGGTTTAAAAGTTACGGGGCAAAAGATAGCATTTTCAGCTTTTTTTGTCCACCTTTTTCATTTTTTTACTTGCACAAGTCGGCCATGTAGGGTATTTTTGTAAGGGGGATGGAATATAAGGATTTTTATGCTTATTTCCAGGTTTTTCATCGTAGGGCTTGTTATGACATTCTGCTCGGCATTGTCGTTTGCCGAGGGAAATGTCTCCTATGCCCTCCACAAGTCCGCAAATCCCTCTGCCGACGAGCAGGACGCCTACAAGCGTATCACAGTCGTCATGGATTCGGCGGTCAAGCTCTACAACACTTACTCGAACTTCACTAAGTTCATCAACGTCTACTACGCACCGGGGGTTCCAACCGCCGAAGCAAGCAGCAACGGTGACCTCCGGTTTGGCGAGAACCGTAACTACATGGTGGTGCCCACGGCCATGCATGAGATGGGCCATACGATGGGAATCGGGACCACGTCGGAATATGCGGCAACCTGCGTGGACGGAGTCTTCAGGGATGACAAAGTCCAGGCAAAACTCCGTGAAATGGACGGCCCGAGTGCAGAACTTCATTGCGACCGGCAGCATATCTGGCCCTACGGTCTGAACCAGGCCAGCGAAGCCAAGTCCGAACAAGACCTGATAAACCACGTGATTCTCGTAGAAATAATTTACCAGCAACTGTTCAAGGAAGCATTCTACTGGCAGGGTCACCTGCAGAATGTGGCCAGCAAAAAATGCATGGGCATTACGGAATCAAACGGCCTTCAGCTGATGGACTGCACCGATACAGCGTCCTTTATCAAGATGTTCACTGTAGGAGAACCCGTGGCCTACCGCATCCAGCTGGGCTCTCGTTCCCTGGACGTACCCAACGAGTCCACGGCAGAGGGAGTGACCTTGTCCACTTACAGCTACAACGGTGGAGCACACCAGAAAATGTTCAAGGAACTTGTAGACGAAGCCGACACCTCGTTTTTCTACTTGAAAATTGTGAAAAGCGGTCTGTATGTGAAAGCGGGGGAGGAAGCCCTTACCCAAGAGTCCATGATGGGGGACGAGACGACGTACCAGTGGAAAATGATGATTCCACCCTCTAGTAACAATGAATCGGAGGACCATTCTGAAACAGAAAAGATTCCAAGATTCAGTGGAAGGCAATCTGCGATAGGCGTGCCAAACATGTCCACAAGATTATTTGACCTCAAGGGCCGATCCATCAGGGATGTCCGCCGGAAGGAATACCGGTTAATTATCAAAAAATAAAACCGGCTCGCGTGGAGTCGGTTTCTAAATGCTCTAATTCAAAGAATTACACACCGAAAGCGGCGTCGGCTGCCTCGGCATTGGCGGCAGCGTTTTCCACCACATTTTCGGATTCGGCGGCTGCAGAAGCGGCAATGGCTTCTTCGGTCACGTCGTTGCTTGCCTTTTCAGTCATGGAAAGCTTGCCTTCCTTGAACTTGTACATGGCGATGGTGGTGGGCTTCTTGGTGAGCTGGATGTAACCCTGACCGGCCTGGCTGTTGAGGAAACGGGCCTCATGGGCCATCATGACCACGGCACGGAAAACGGAACCTTGGCATTCCTTGCTAGCGTAAATATCGTCGAGATAAACTCTCTGGTCGGACATCGGGGTACCTCCGAAATTTTTAGAAGAGGGAGAGGGATTCGAACCCTCGTTACCGTAAAGTAAACACGCTTTCCAAGCGTGCGCCTTCAACCACTCGGCCATCCCTCCTTAGGATGTGAGGCCAAATATAGATGTTTTTTTTGCCCTTGTCAACCGATTTTAGGCCATTTTTGCATAAAAAAGCAAAAAATTTCTTTCGTCTTTCGTCTATAGCCGCAAAGTGGCGTTCTTTCGTCTAGTTCAGCTCATCCCACACGACCTGCATCAGCGGTTCAAGGGTCTTGGGGGTGAAGTCGAACTTGATGTTTGCGGCGGTAAAAAGCTCCGGCAGGGGGCGGCTGCTCCCCAGACTTTCGGCCCGGAACAGGTCGTCGATGGCCTTTTTCGGGTTTTTCTTGAAGTTTGCCCACACCTGCAGGGCCCCAATCTGGGCGATTCCGTACTCGATGTAGTAGAACGGGCACTCGAAGATATGGAGCTGCTTTTGCCAGAGGTTCCCACGAACCGCTTCCAGGCCCGAATAGTCGATGCCTGCGTCGTAGCGGTCCATGATTTCGTTCCAGATGTCGGTGCGGTCGCTGGCCGTGTGCTCCGGGAAACTGTAGATGCGGTGCTGGAAACTGTCTACGCTGGCCACCCAGGGGAATAGCCAGATGACATCCGTCAGTTCGCCCAAAATACTGCGGGAAATGGCCTCGTGGTCGTCTCCGTAGAAGGGTTTCAGGTTGGACATGCCGATAAGCTCCATGCTCATGCTGGCCACTTCCGCAAATTCCGCAGGAACGTCCCTGTAGGCCACAATAGGCTGGTTCGCCAGGGCAAACTGGTGGAAAGAATGTCCCGATTCGTGCAGGAGCGTGTAGATGTCCCGGTCCGTGCAGGCGGAATTCATGAAGATGAAGGGGAGGCGGCTCTCGTCAAAGCCGATCTGGTAGCCGCCGGGGGCCTTGCCGAGCCTGGAATCCGGGTCGATAAGGTTCTGGGCCTGCATCTCCCTAGCCCACTTGCCTGCCTGGGTGTGGATGCTTTCGAAAATCCGGTCCACCTTCTCGATGAGTTCCGCTCCGCTAGAATATGGCTTGGGCGGGCCTGTTCAGCGGGTCGACGTCCAGGTCCCAAGGCCTGAGCTTTTCAAGACCCATCTTCTGGGCGCGCTTCTTGTAGATTTCTTTCAGCAGGGGAAGTACCAGCTTCTCGATGCTTTCGTGGAAAGCCTCGCAGTCGGCGGGGGAGTAGTCGAACCGGTGCTTCGCGAGGAAAATGTAGTCGATAAAGTCCCTGCAGTGGGCATTCCTGGCGATTTCCTTGCGGATTTTGAACAACTTATCAAAAGCACCGTCCAGGGCGTCCTTGTCCTTGAGGCGGCGTTCCCACATGGCCCGCCAGGCCCGTTCTCGCAAGCCCCGGTCTGTATTTTCCATGTAGGTCGCCATCTGCTGCATGGTCTGGGTCTTGCCTTCGAACTCCACGCTCATGCCGCCGGTAATCTTCTGGTAGGCCTGGATTTCCTTATTTTCTTCGGTCTCCAGGGGAATATTGTCGGGGGAGAACAGGTCCAGGGAAACCTGCACGCCCTTGAACCATTCGCCGAACTCGCCCTTGAGAGCGTCCTTGGAAGGGTGGGCCATCAGTTTTTTGTTCAGCTTGTCGTCGTATTCGTTGATGACAGGCTGGATGTTTTCTACAAAGTCGGCATAGGCCTTGGCAGCCTTTTCGTCCTTGGTGTCGCAGGTCATGGCCACGTAGCGGCGGCAGCTGACTTCGCCCAGCACGGAATTCAGCTCGCTCCAGTCCAGAATCCAGTCCCGTAGGGGAGTGGCGGCCGCGGGAATGTCCCGCAATAGCAGGCTCCGGTAAAGCTCGCTGATCTTCTTTTCGTCATCGGGATTTAAGTTTTCGGGGACAAAACGACGGGGGAGTTTCATAATCATTCCTTCGGGAAAATGGAATAGACCCAGTCACTGACAAGGCCGTCCAAAAGGGATTTCCGGGCCCTGTCTTCCAGGGCGCGCATTTCTTCGGGAGAAATGGGATGTTCTATGTCAAAATCAAAGGAGACTAGCGGGCCTTCGGCTTCTAGGGATACGGAAATTTCGCCCTTAGCGCGGTACTTGGTGATTCCGGTCAAGGAGAGAAGCCTTTTGTCCAACGGAAAGTCCGTCGTAAGCGTGATGTCGCTTGCGCCGGGCAAAAGCACCGTAGAATCCTTCAGCTGCAATGGCAGTTCTATCAGGGTATCCAAGAAAAGGTTCGCCTTCAAATTCCGGACCCACAGGGTGTCCGTGCTCTGGTTGTTTGCCGTCATGACGGCCGTCAGGTGCGCCTTGCCAAGTTCCTTCTCGATAATCCCTCTGGCCAGGTTCTGCACGATAAGCACCACCTGAGGGTTCGGCAACAGCGTAGACTTAAGGTTATTGACCTGCTCGAACAGCTCCGGATTGATAGTCACGGAATCCAGCGCGAGTTCCTTGAATTCTAGCTTGGTCTTGCTCAGGATGCTGGCCGCGTCAATCTTTCGGGTAGCCGCACAGCTTTGCAGCAGGACGGCAGAAAAAAGGCAGACCACCGCAAACAGGATAAATTTATATTTGGAGGGCATTTTGCTCATTTCGTTTACAATATATAAAGATAGGAAATGCGGGATTGGCTAAATTTGACAAATTGGGGCAAAATTTGCTATATTTGATTGCCGATAATGCGGGTTATGTAAACTAAAAAAACTGAATTTGAAAAGGGGCATATAAACAAATCTTTTTTCACCGTTTTATATGCCTTTATTTTTATTTAATTGACTGCACGGGCATATAAAAAGCAACATTCAAAAAAATTATATGCCCCATGAACGCATTTTCGTCAATTTTACCTGATATAAAATGTAATTTGATCCTTTAATACGCCTTATTTTTTGTGAAATATGGGCTTTAGGGCATATAAAAATATCGTTTTTCCATTTTTTATATGTCCTGACAGCAAAAAGTGTTTTGTAAAAGCATATAAAAAAATAATTATAGCGCAATTTATATGCCTCTTGATTCTTTTTTTTCACAAATGTTTCAAAATTATACCAGATTTGCCCGTGCAACTACTCTATTCCGGTGTTTTACCATTGGCACATAATTTGCTATCTTTGGGCGTGATTTTGGCGAGAAAATGTAAAACTGTAGCCCGTCAGGATAATTTTTAAAGGATTTTTTGAAATGGCAGAAGATTTGAACGAACAGGAACCGACCGCAGAAGAAAAAGCAAAATTTGAAGCAGACGTGCTCAAGGCCGCCGAAGACGCAATGAAGATGGATGGTTCGGCAAGCTCACCAACCGAGAATAAGGCCGACGCAGAACGTCATCCTGAGGAGCAAGGCGACGAAGGATCCAGTCCGGACGCACCTGCCGACGCTTCCGCCGAGCAGCCCGCAGACGCAGCCGCTGAACAGCCCGCGGAACCCGCTGCCGAAGATCCGACAGCCGCCCTCAAGGCAGCCCTTGCCGATGCAAACGACCGGAACCTCCGCCTGATGGCCGAATTCGACAACTACCGCCGCCGTACCGCCAAGGAACAGCTGGAACTCATCGAGACCGCCAACGGCAAGCTCCTTGAAAAGCTCTCCGAAGTCCAGGACAATTTCGAGCGCGCTTTCGCCAGCGAAAACAAGGCCCAGGATTTGGAAGCCTTCGAGAAAGGCATGCAGATGATCTACAACCAGTTCGCAAAGATTCTCACCGACGCGGGCCTCGAGCAAATCGACCCCACCGGCGCGGAATTCGACCCGAACATGCACGAAGCCCTGATGCAGCAGCCCAGTGAGACCGTGCCCGAAGGCCACGTGGTCACCGTGTTCCAGAAGGGCTACAAGCTCAAGAACAAGATTCTCAAGACCGCGAAGGTCATCGTCTCCTCCGGAAAATAGGCCCGCACTAAACTATATTTGACCCATGCTGAAGATTAACGGACAGGACGTAGATGCCGCAGGCAAGACGCTGGAAAGCTACATTGCCGAAGCCGGATTCAATAAGGTGCGTATAGCCGTAGAACGGAACGGAGAAATCGTCCCCAAGTCCAAATACGGCGAGACCGTCCTTGCCGACGGCGACTGCGTCGAAGTCGTGAACTTTGTAGGTGGCGGCTGATGTCGGCTGGCGATACACCCCTCCCCTCTCGTGAGCAAATCCTGGCCGCCCTGGTCCAAAAGCAGGGAGCCGATGCCGTCGAGAAACTGCAAAAAGCAACAATTGCCGTATGCGGCCTGGGAGGCCTCGGCTCTAATATCGCCATTTCCCTTGCCCGTGCAGGCGTTGGCAAGCTGATCCTGATTGATTTCGACACGGTGGACATCACCAACCTACACCGCCAGCAATACAAAATGAACCAGGTGGGAATCCCCAAGGCAGAAGCACTCCTCCAGAACCTGGAAGAAATCGCTCCGTATGTAGAATATGAGGTCCATCAGGAGCGCGTGACTGCCGAAAATGCCGTCTCCCTTTTGCAGGAGTCCGACGTCATCTGCGAAGCCTTCGACAAGGCCGACGCCAAGGCCATGCTGGTGGATACGGTCCTGGAGAAACTTCCTCAAAAATATCTGGTCGCCGCCAGCGGGATGGCCAGCTATGACAGCGGAAACGCCATCCTCACCCGCCGCATTACGGACAAGTTCTACCTTTGCGGCGACGGCAAGAACGACGTGGACGAAGTCGTCGGGCTTGTTGCCCCCCGAGTCATGCTCTGCGCCGCCCACCAGGCCCTGACTGCCATCCGGCTCGTGCTCGATCTGGATTAGGCGTTTAATAAAAAATTGTTTTCTCCCCCGCCATTTTTGTATATTATCACCTGACAGGCACCGGTAGCGGATTTCCGCTCACAAGCCACGCTTGACAATAAAGTCGGCTTTTTGATTATATCCCCAATGAATATTGGGAGTTTTATATATCAAAAGCCGGCTTTTTTTGTTTTTTACTCTTGATACTGTATCAAAAAGGAGATACATTTGAGTCATCTTACTTACTATGAAAATGACTAAATCGACTTTTGAAAGGGTCATGGATGATCCGAAACAGAAAGAGGCATTTGAAAAGGAATATGCGAATTTCCTTCTATCTGAACTTCTGCTGGATGCCATGTCCGAGCAGAATGTTAGTGTGCGCGCCTTGTCTAGGGCGTCGGGCATATCGACCTCGGTGATTCAGAACTTGCGCGCCATGCAGCCCGTAAACATCACGCTAAAAACTCTGAATGCCCTGCTTTCCTCTCTGGGCTACGAACTTGTCGCACGAAAAGGTCGGCATTGCGTAAGCCTGACAAAGCAATCTGCGTAAGGGGGAAGCCTCCCCCCTCGCTTCAGCCCCGGCTGTGTCATCCTGAGCGGAGCAACAAAATTGCGAAGTCGAAGAATCTAGCCGGGGCTTCTGCTACCCCCTCACCTAGGGGCTTTGCCCCTAAGACCCCGAATCCATAGTGGATTTAGGTTATGTTGGGTCACGGGGTGGTTGATTTAAGGAATCTTGCAGCGAGTTCGGGGTCTACGTCAATTCGGTAGAATCCCTTTTCTTCGTTCGCTTTGGTCTTACATTCTGGAAGAGGGCAGCCATCGAACACATCTTCTAGGGTCAATTCCATTGCTTCCTTTGCGTTGGCGAGAGCCTCTTCGAGAGTATTGCCCTGGGTAAAGCAGCCGTCCAAATCTGGGAACCCTACCGAGTATCCGCCGTCTTTTTCCATGATAAGTTTGGCTGTATAGTTCATTTTTGTTTCTTCTAATATTTTTTTGATTTGACCCATAAAGTGTTGTCAATCAACGCCTGTATTTATAACAATTTATTCTTTATCAGGCCATTCCTCGTCCCAGCATCCCCAGCGCATATTACCACCAACAGACATCGCACCAAAGAATACAAATACTAGTAAAAGAGGTGCGTTTACCAGCGAAGAACTGACAAAATTATTCAAAAAAAGAACATCTGGCCACACATCCAAAATGACCAACACGATGAAAACGCATAAAACAAAGCCTATAGACACAAGTCCAAATACACTGTCCAACAACAACATATTCCTAAATACAGGGCGCACGGACAAATTTGACCCAAAATAAACATATACAAAGAACGGAAACAATCCTAAAGGCTTAATAAGTACATAAGGAAAAAACGAGGCTAACAAAATTCCACCCCAAAATAGAACAAACGGGACAATGACGCAAAGAACCACATCCCTTGTATCTTCAAGATCAAACTCGTTAACGTTTTTCATAATCTTGCCCTCTACCCCTTAATATACATTCAAACAACTGTCAAAAAATAACAGTTGAAATTTTTTTTGAGAGGCCGGGGGTGTTAGGGGGTGTCCCCCTAGGCGAGGGGGTGGTGGAAGACTTGCCCTAGATCCTTCGACTACGAGCCTGCGGCTCTCTGCTCAGAATGACACCCGCGGTTTCCACGTGTATGACGATAGGGCAAGGCTGAAGCCAGGGGGAAGCCTCCCCCACCCCTTTTCTATGGACTCTATCCCCTATCGCTGCGCTCCAGGGTCCAGGGTGACAGGGAGATCCCCGCCTGCGCGGGGATGACAAGATGGTGGCGGGGATGACATCCCACGGCAACCGTTCCATTATGAAACATGGCGTTTTCAGCCTTTTCCAGGCCGTTTTCTTGTTTCAGAACGAAACAAAACGGCCGTTTTTTGCCAGTTATTAGCATTTGGCACGGGTTTTGCTTATGTATGGGCGTAAAAAATCGCCCCGTTCAGATTGATTCGCGGGCGGCAAGAATTTAAAAATAGGAGACTCATTATGAGCAAGATTATCGGTATTGACTTGGGAACGACCAACAGCTGCGTGTCCGTGATGGAAGGCGGCAAGCCGGTCGTGATCGCTAACGCGGAAGGTTTCCGCACCACCCCGTCCATTGTCGCTTTCGGCAAGAACGGCGAACGTCTGGTGGGCCACGTGGCAAAGCGTCAGGCCATCACCAACCCCGAAAAGACCATTTACTCCATCAAGCGTTTCATGGGCCGCACCGCCGGCGAATGCTCCGCTGCCGAAAAGAACATGCCCTACAAGTTGGTGGGCTCGGGTTCTGACCCGGTCCGCGTGCAGGTGGACGACAAGCAGTTCGCTCCTCCCGAGATTTCGGCCATGGTTCTCCAGACCATGAAGAAGATTGCCGAGGACTACCTGGGCCAGCCGGTGACGCAGGCCGTGATTACGGTCCCCGCCTACTTTAACGACTCCCAGCGTCAGGCTACGAAGGATGCGGGCAAGATTGCTGGCCTCGAAGTGCTGCGTATCGTGAACGAACCGACGGCAGCCGCCCTCGCCTACGGTCTTGACTCCAAGAAGAGCGAAAAGGTCGCCGTGTATGACCTCGGTGGCGGTACGTTCGATATCTCCATTTTGGAAATCGACGACGGCATGTTCAGCGTGAAGGCCACCAACGGCGATACGATGCTCGGCGGTGACAACTTCGACGAAGTGATTATCGACTGGATCAACGACGAATTCAAGAAGGACAATCCGGGCATCGACCTGAAGAAGGACAAGATGGCCCTGCAGCGTTTGAAGGACGCCGCGGAAAAGGCGAAGATCGACCTTTCTGCCACGACTTCCACGAACATCAACCTCCCCTTCATCACTGCCGACGCCTCGGGCCCGAAACATTTGGACCTCACGCTCAGCCGTGCAAAGTTTGACCAGCTGACCGCCCACCTGGTGGAACGCTCCATGGAACCCTGCCGCAAGGCTATCGCCGACTCCGGCCTCTCCCTGAGCGAAATCGACGAAGTGATCCTGGTCGGTGGTTCTACCCGTATCCCGGCCGTGCAGGAAGCCGTGAAGAAGTTCTTCGGCAAGGAACCGAACAAGACTGTGAACCCGGACGAAGTGGTGGCTATCGGTGCTGCCGTCCAGGGTGCCGTGCTTAGCGGCGACTCCTCCGTGAAGGACGTGTTGCTCCTCGACGTGACCCCGCTTTCTCTGGGTATCGAAACTCTCGGTGGCGTGATGACCAAGCTCATCGACCGTAACACCACGATTCCGACCAAGAAGAGCCAGGTGTTCTCTACCGCCGAAGACAACCAGCCGGCCGTGACGATTCACGTGCTGCAGGGCGAACGCGAATTTGCCCGCGACAACCGTACGCTCGGCAAGTTCGACTTGACCGACCTTCCGAAGAAGCCGCGTGGCGTGCCGCAGATCGAAGTGACCTTCGATATCGACGCGAACGGCATTGTGCACGTGTCTGCCAAGGACAAGGAAACCGGTAAGGAACAGTCCATCAAGATTACTTCTTCCAGCGGCCTTTCCGAAGACGAAATCAACAAGATGGTGAAGGATGCCGAAGCCAACGCGGCCAAGGACAAGGAACAGCGCGAACTGGTGGACATCAGGAACCAGGCTGAACAGATGGCTTACCAGGCCGAAGGTCAGCTGAAGGAATTTGGCGACAAGCTCCCGGCCGACACCAAGAGCCAGCTGCAGGCTGCTATCGACGACATCAAGGCCAAGAAGGACAACGGCACCAAGGAAGAGATCAAGGCCGCTATGGACAAGCTCCAGGGCATGATCAGCTCCATGGCCCAGGCCGCCGGTGCAAACCAGGCCCAGCCGGGTCCGCAGCCGGGTGCTTCTGAACAGCCGAAGAACGACAAGAAGGGCGACGGTCCGGAAGTTGTCGACGCGGAAGTGGTTGACTAATTTCAACCTTAAAGAATTGAACAGGATTCGCTCTCCTTTTGGGGAGCAATCCTTTTTGCGTAAAAAGAGCGAGCGCAAAAATGGCTGAAAAAAGAGATTATTACGAAGTTCTAGGCGTTGGCAAGGACGCGAGTGCTGACGAGATCAAGCACGCCTACAAGAAGCTTGCCATCAAGTACCACCCGGACAAGAATCCGGGCGACAAGGAAGCCGAAGAGAAGTTCAAGGAGGCTGCCGAGGCCTACGATGTGCTCAGCAACCCCGAGAAGCGTAAGCAGTATGACCAGTTCGGCTTCAACGCCCCCGGTGGCGGTTTTGGTGGTGGCGGATTCGGCGGCCAGGGATTCAGTTTCGAGGATATCTTCGCGAACTTTGGCGATATTTTCGGTGGCGGATTCGGTGGCTTTGGCGGCGGTGGCCGCAGGAGCTCACGCAAGGCCGGGCCTCCGCGCGGAAACGACTTGCAGATCAAGGTGGCGCTCAGCTACAAGGAAATCTTCGAGGGTTGCACCAAGAAGGTTCGCCTGAAACGCTACACGCCGTGTACGGAATGTAACGGCAAGGGCGGCCAGGACATCAAGGAATGCAGCACCTGTCATGGAACGGGCCGTGTCCGCCGCTCTACAGGCGGATTTTTCCAGATGATTACCGAGAGCGCCTGCCCCACCTGTAACGGCATGGGCGAAGTCATCGCGAAACCGTGCCCGCATTGCCACGGCGAGGGCCGTGTGCAGGAAACCGAAGAGATTTCCATCAAGATTCCGGCGGGCGTTGCCGAGGGCCAGTACTTGAACCTGCGCGGCGAAGGCAACTGCGGGCCTCGCGGCGGTGCCTGCGGCGATTTGCTGGCGGTGATTGCCGAAAAGCCCGACGACTTCTACACCCGCGAAGGCGACGATTTGCACTGCGAAATCAAGGTGCCGGTCCACAAGCTGGTGCTTGGCGGAACGCAGCGCATCCCGACGCTGGACGGTAGCGAAGTACAGATCAAGATTGCGGCCGGCACTCAGGCCGGAAGCATCTTGCGCCTGCGCGAACAGGGCCTTTACCCGCTGAACAAGCGCGGCGACCGTGGAAGCCTCTACGTGAACATCGGCGTGGAAATTCCGAAGGACCTTAGCCGCGAAGAGAAGGAACTCTACCAGAAACTCGCGGAACTCAGGCACGACAAAGAAACCGCGCAGGAAGAGTCTTTCCTTGAAAAGATGAAGAACCTGTTTAAATAGACAGTGGTTAGTGATTGGTGGTTAGGATGGTCGCAGAGCGTGTCATCCTGAGCATACATCCCCGCTGTCATTCTGGAGGGGCTATGCCCCGATAGAATCACGAGGAACCATACATTCCGATGAGTACTTGTTAAATAAAGTCGATGGATCTAAGAAAATGCCCCCGACATTGGTGTGTTGGGGGTATTTTTGTACTTAAAAAGGCCTATTTTTCCTATTTTTTTTTAGATCCTCCTTTGTGACCTGACGGCTACCCCATGCCTTGCATATTCTTTTATCAAGAAATACAAATATGAAATTATCCGAGAAGAAATCATAGCCCAAATTTACAACAAAGTTAGCTCTAAAATTACCCCATGTTTCACTACCAATCGCTTTAAGCATCTCATCTGTCAAATAACAGCCTATTACTTGCCCATGTCTATACGATGGCGAGAATTTTCCTGAACGGATAATTTCCTCCACCACGATCTCACTTGCTTGGAGCATATCATACAGCAATTGTCCACCCCTTTCTGTCGGAAATTCTTTACCATCTGCCGCAGCATTTTTTCTTACTTTTTCCCAAGGAAATTCCTTAAAATTCATTATACTATCCAGGGGTTCCAAAAAACAAAGTGTACCCATAGGGTACAATGATTCAGCAACGTTTCCTGATAAAAGTGCCAATTTGGCGAAATCGTCCCTGTATAATCCACATTTACCAGCAAATGCCATGATAAACGATGAACAAACTATTAATATAATTTTTTTCATTTTGTTTCCTTTTTTGATTAAAAATTTACAAGAATGATATGGAATCTATCAATAGAGATCGGAACAGGGAGAATGACAACCCAATTTGATTTTTCATGACATTTTTGCGGGTACAATGGATAATCATCCAAAGAGCCCAATAAGAATGGACCGAAATCCCCCCTTTTTTAATCAAAAGGTTTCGAGCAACCAAAGTCCGACTTGATTTGTTGATAGATCCATTAGGCATTAGAACCCACATTTGAGATTGTTTAAATCTTTTTTCCCAATCTGCTGAAAGCAGTCTTTTTTGCCAATGCATGCTATTAACAGGGAGTATGGCCAACCCTGAATAGCGACAATTAACATCATAAGCTGCATAAGAAGCGAACCACGCTCCTCCCAAATGGCCGAGTTCCGAGCCCTCGATGCAATTATAATTTTTTCCCATAATAGATTTCTTATAATTAACCTCCACACCAAATGTAAACAAAAAAAAACAATGTCAAGTATTTTTTGAAATTTTGGCATTTTTTTACACTTTTGACTGATTTTAGAGAAAATTACACCGAACAAGAATATAAAATCATACCGAATTGATTGACTAAATTAGACCGATTATATATATTGGTGACATGAAATCGTCCAATTACAAGCCCAGAATTGTTGATAGCCAGATAAAAAACGCACTTTCCACTTTCGGCGCGGTATGTGTTGAGGGTCCCAAATGGTGCGGCAAGACCTGGACATCCGATTTTCATGCCAAAAGCAAAATTGAACTTGGCGATCCGAGTGGCAATTTTCAAAACAGGCAACTTGCCGAACTTGACCCAAAACTAGTCTTAGATGGCGATACGCCAAGACTCATTGACGAATGGCAAGAAGTTCCGCCGGTATGGGACACAGTGCGTTACGAAGTCGACCATCGTGCCGCTAAGGGGCAATTTATCTTGACGGGTTCCTCAACCCCGTCACGCAAGGGCATTCTGCACAGTGGAGCCGGACGAATTGCCAAAATCCGCATGCGACCAATGTCGCTCTACGAATCAGGAACCTCCAGCGGCGTTGTATCTCTACAGGATATATGCAACGGTAAAATTGAACCGGTCATGACGGGAGAAGTTCAATTAAAGGCTTTGATAGAACTCGTTGTTCGCGGAGGATGGCCGGGAAACCTCGGGCTTACTACGGAACAATCCATGGCTATACCGAAAGCCTATCTTGACGCCATTATCGATGACGACATGGACCGCCTGGACGGAATCAAGCGGAATAAGACCAAGATGACACTATTGCTACGATCACTTGCTCGAAACGAATCAACCACGGCAACTAATAAGATTTTGAAAAACGACATCAAGGATGTCGATGACGACGATATTGACACAGATACAATCGCCAGCTATCTCGATGTCTTAAAGAGACTCTTTCTCGTCGAGAACCAACCGCCATTCAGCACAAAAATTCGCTCCAAACTTAGGGTCAAGCAAGCCGAGAAAAGGCACCTGGCCGACCCCTCGCTTGCAGCATCGCTATTGGGCGCAACCCCCGATAAACTCATGCACGACTTGAATACTCTGGGTTTTCTGTTTGAATCGCTTTGTGAACGGGATCTGGACATCTACGCAAAATCATTCGGCGGAAAGCTTTATCATTACCAAGATTACGCCAACAAGGAAATTGATTCAGTCATCGAGATGCCCGATGGCAGCTGGAGCGCTTTTGAAATAAAGCTCGGCGCAAATCAGATTGACGAAGCTGCACGGAATTTACTGGATATACAAAGAGATATTTCCAACGATCCAAAAGGCATTCCTCCATCCAACCTTTGTGTTATTTGTGGAATGAGCAGCGCCGCATACAAACGCCCAGACGGAGTATTCGTTGTTCCAATTACAGCATTGAAGAATTGACTAGGTTTAGTTGGTGGGAATCTTATGGGAATAGAAAACCAATAATCTTGGGAATTTTAAGTGTAATTATTCCGCTTCCTGCTGCAACTGCGGGATAATTTGTGCGGACCAATCCTCGAAATCGCCGGCTTCGATGTGGTCGCGGGCCTGCTGCATCAGGTGCAGATAAAAATGCAGGTTGTGGATGGAGGAAAGCGTCCAGCCGAGTGGTTCCTTGCTCTTGAATAGGTGGCGCAGGTAAGAGCGACTGTAGTTGCGGCAGCAGTAGCAGTCGCATTCCGGGTCCAGCGGCGCATCGTGCTGATGCGCGAATTTGGAATTTTTGTAGCGGAGCACTCCCCTGCTGGTGTACACGAGGCCGTCTTGGGCGTTTTTCGCGGGCAAAATACAGTCGAACATGTCTACCCCGCGGGCAATAAGCGAAAGCAGGTTCCAGGGCGTGCCCACCCCCATCACGTAGCGGGCGCGGTCCTCGGGCAAGTAGTTTGTGCAAAAATCCGCAATCTCGTACATGGTCTCTACGGGTTCGCCTACGGAAAGGCCACCCATCGCGTAACCTCCGGGGCCAAGTTCCTTAAGCGCGTCGATGGACTTTTTGCGGAGTTCCTTGTGCATGCCGCCCTGCACGATTCCGAAAAAGAATTGCGGGTAGCCGTGGAGCGGCGGATTTTCTGCGAGCCAGTCCATGGCGCGGCGGGTCC
>CALATK010000011.1 GCA_937891805.1 uncultured Fibrobacter sp.
AAAAGAAGCGGTCCCGATTCCGGAATGTTCTGCACGCCAATCACCTTCACCCGGTAACGGAACACAAAGGCAAAGGCAAAGCGGAGAGCCGCCCGCAAAAGTGTCATGGGGGTCTGCCGCAGGTTCATGATAAAGCACAGGGCGAGAATCACCGACAGAATCATGAAGCAATGGTCGATGGTCACCGGCGTAAAAATCAAAAGCAGGGTCTGCCCGCCCATAATCAGGGCCAAAAACGCCATCTGGATAGCGTTCGCCACCGCATGAATCCGCCCCGCCGTATCGGGCCTGGTAAAGCCCTGGATAACCGTCCGCAAAATCACATAGGCAGAACCCGCGCTCCAACCAATCACGCCATACAGCACAGCCTCAAGCCAGTCGTTATTCACAAAGGGCAGCGAGAACATGGTCACGGCAGACACCGCCGCCGAAAAGGGAATCAGCCCGGTCTCCACGAACCCCTTTGACGCACGTCCGGCGCTCAGGGCGCCCACCACGTAGCCCACGGTGGCGCTGAACATGGACACGGGAATCACCGCCGTATTCAGCATATCGTTCATGCGCTGGATAAGAATCAGGAAAATCTGGGTCACGCCCCAGAACGCCGAAAGCCCGAGAATCGAAAGCCGCACGATAGGGTGGCTCCAGGTGGCCGAAAATTCCCGCACCGGGGAACGCATCTTCAGGGAGTCGTGGGACTCCCCCACCCGAATGCAGAACGCCGAAACGGTGGTCACCACCGAAAGCCCGAGATAAATCCAGAGGGTCAAATCGATACTCACCGGAGAATTCTCGTGGCCCGAAAGCCCCATGGCAAAAAACGCCGCCCCCGCTGTACCCAGCACCGACAGCGCCATGTACCAGGAATTGATTTTCACCAGGTCCTCGCCCGCCACCATCTCCTTCATGATTCCCAGTTTCGCAGGACTCAGAATCGAAAGGAAAATCCCGTAAAGCAGCAAAAGCCCGTAGGCCACCCACTCGGCCCCAGCCACATAGCACACCACCACCGCAATCACCGAAGCCAGCATGCCCACCGACGACCAGGCCATCACGCGGCCCTTGCGGAAATGCCCCGCAAAGTAGCTCGCCGCAGGCATCATGAAAATACTGGGCACAAAAATGGCGAACTGCAAAAGCATGCTGCGCCACCAGAACGCCGACCCCTCGAAGGAAAACGAAAGCCACCGTTGAAAGTGGACGAACAGCCCCATCTGCACAAAAATACTGCAAAAAACCAGAATGAAATAGGGCACCACGCTAGGGTAACGGCAAAGCTTCATAAATCCTCAAAGATACCCAAATTTAGATTTATCCGCAAAATTAGGTAGCCCGCTAAATAGGGCAAAAATCTTACAATTTCCTCACGGTCGGCCAACTTTTCAAACCTCGCCCATCAATCCCGCGCAAACCCGGCGATAATCCCCAAACCTACGACCTAACACCCATTACCTAAAGGGGGGGGGAGTCCCCCTCGCTTCTGCGGCTTATCATCACCGCGCCCTTCCATTGTCATCCCGGCGCAGGCGGGGACCTCACAACGAATCAAAAAAAATAAATTTTGCCTGTATGAACGTGAATAAAATATTAGCCTCTGTTCTTTTGATACTTTCATTTTCATGGTGCAATGAAGAAAACTCAATTACAACTGAACAAGAAATTCATCCAGCAATTATTTTGCTAGGTTTAGGGGTGGCCCCATCAAACCAAAGAATGGAGTTTGACATTCTCAATATAAGTGGCGGTCAGCCATTTAAGGATTTCAACCTATACCTTGAAGTATATCCTAGATTCGATATTAGACTTGATAGTAAGGCCGTTTCCCTAGGGAATATCGCTATTTGGTTAGCTATGGCTATTCCCATCAACGCGATACAATCTAGCGACACATCCGGTTTTCTAGCCAAGTACTTTATTACAGGTTCCCTGTGGCTTGCATCCGGCTCAACACATTTTGTCCTCTTGGGGGACAACTTGACGGGATTGTCCATATTCGAAAACCATCTGTTTGAATGGTGGGTAGACAAGGGTAACGATTGGAACATTAGCGAACTAGGTTACATGGAAAGTTTTGGTTTACAGGCCAATCTTTTTTTGTCCTTTGTGGGAGGAGGCATCCTCTTTGAAATAACGAATCGAAGAAAAAATTTCGGTTTCTTCTTTCAAATCAAAATGTTTCCCATATTTGGCGAAAGACCGCCCAAAGAAAAATAACAGCACAAGCACGACACCACATGCACGTGCTCCCACGGCCAGCCTTATACGCCCCGAAAGCGACATTTGGACATCGTGGGCCTATAAATCACCCCAAAAATTCCGTTTTATATGCCCCGGCACTACCCTTTTGCCTTTCACGCACCTATAAAGCCCCTCTTTTTCGCACTCTTATAGGTCCAAACCGGCAAAATTCCGGCTCAAAAGACGTTAATTTATTTGCAATTTAATAAAAAAGGCATATAAATCACCTCAAAAAACCGTTTTTATATGCCCCGGCCCCACTTTTTAGCCTTTCGTGTACCTATAAACGCTCCTCCGCAGGTCTATTTATAGGTATGACTCCCATTTCACTGCCCCTGCGGGACCTATAAAACCGCATTTTACCGCCCACTTATAGGTCCAGCATTTATTTTCCGTGCCTTTCTTTCGAGAAATAATATATTTTACCTGTAGGAGTTTGGGTATATGTTCGTTTCAAGAAAGACCTTCGGGGCGTTGACCGTCGCTGTCCTTGCCGTGGCTACTTCCGCCCTTGCGGCAAGTGCCGTAGTGCAGCCGCTGGACTACACCGACCAGCTGCAAAGTTTCTACAATCCGGACCGGGGCTTTTACAGGCCACAGGTGATTCACTTTCGGCCCGAAACTATCGAAGTGGAGCCATACTACAAGAACCGCCTTATGCACCTGCGGGCGGAGATTTCCGCCTTCTCCAGCAACGCCGTCTGGGATACAAGCGACCCGACGGCTCACGGCACCACCCAGGACCTGACCGAGGCCATGCTGAATTCTTTCCGCGCCTACCTGGATAAGATCCGTGCCACAAACTCCACCGTCATTGTCCGCTTTTCCTACGACCCCTGGTACAACGGCAAGGGCAACATGGAGCCGCCCCAGGAATGGATCCTGAAACACGTCAAGCAGCTGAGCGCCGTTTTCAACGAATACAAAGACGTGATTACCTTCGTGGAGCAAGGCATGTATGGCCCCTTCGGAGAACAGCACACCAGCACCATCAGTAACCCGCTTTACGTAGGCGAAGGACTTGCCACCCTCCTGCAGAATACCGACGACGACGTAGATGTAGGTCCGAGAAACCCTAGCGTTCTCGCCCGCGGGCTCGGTTTTAGCCCGACAACAGAAGTCAACGCCGCTGGCGACACTACCGCCTGGAACTACAATGTTTCCTTCAATGTAAATCACCCCTACTTCAAGATGAAGGCAGACTCCCTGGGCAAGGACATCTACCGGGCGGGATTCTACAACGACTGCTACGTAGGCACCGAATACGACTACGGCACCTGGGGCGGTAACTGCAACAGCAGCGTCTGTCGCGAAGAAGGGGTGGCGTTTATGGAGAACTACGCCCATCACGTTCCCTACGGCGGCGAGGCCTGCTCCCCTCCCAGCGGGTACGCCAAAATCAATACCGCAAAATTCATTTCTTACGAAGCTTTTCGCACCCACACATCCTACCTGAACTACGAACACACCTGGGCCCTGACAAAACCCGACGGTGGAGAATGGCGGTTAGAAGAATTCCACCCTCGGGACACCATCGACAAGGCCTACGAATCTTACACCGACGGTAACGGCGTATTGCAGAATTCCGCCTTCAAGTACATCGACGACCATCTGGGCTACCGCTACGTACTGCGCCGGTCAACCATCATGGATTCCCTCGGGCCCGGCAGCCTGCTCCAGCTGGACATGAAAATCCAGAACGTGGGCTTTGGCAACATGACCAAGAAACGCCCTGTCACCATCGTGCTCAGGAACGTCACCGAATCCGCAGGCGATACCGTCTATGGCGCGCCGCTGGAACTCAAGCAGATCGGGAAATTCGACCCGCAGGACATTCTCTGCCGAAAGGTGGTGCTGAAGTCGGCGTTTGATGCCAACGGGAACATCGCCGACTACAGCAACGTGCAGTCCGAAACCGTCTTCGATGGAATCAACGACGTGAAGGTGGCGGCCCAGCTCCCCGACACGCTCCCCGAAGGAAAGTACGCCGTCTATCTGAGAATTTCTCAATACGGGAACTGGCCCGCCGACTCTAACTACTCCGTAGTCCGCTTCGCCAACGACTCCGCCTACTACGACAAGGAGACCGGCGCTAACTACGTAGGCAGTTTTATTCTGAGCAAGAAGGCTCCTGTAGTTACGGCAATCCCGGCATCAAAAATTGCAAAAGGCGGCAGGACCATCCGTCTGGAAAATCACGGCCAGACCCTTACGGTCCAGAACGCCCGCCGTGTGGAAATTTTCGACCTGATGGGACACAGGCTTATGGCACAGGATTTGCAGGGAACGACAACCATTTCCTTGAAAAACTTGCCAAGGACCTCGCTAATTATCAGGACACGCTAGTCCCTAGATCCCAATCCCTAGATCCTAGCCCCTAATCTCCCAGGTCGTGCCTTCCTTACTGTCCTTGATGACCACGTTCATCGCGGCGAGTTCGTCGCGGATGCGGTCACTTTCGGCCCAGTTCTTGGCGGCGCGGGCTTCCTTGCGGGCGGCAATCAGCGCTTCGATCTTTGCGACATCCACGCCGTCATTCGCTCCCTTCTTGGCGTATTCTTCACGAGGTTCGTCGAGCTTCAGACCGAAAATCTGGTCGAAGTCGGCCACCAGGGCGGCCTTCTCGCCGTCGTCGATTTCACTCTTGAGCATCGTGTTCATGATACCGAGGGCACGCGGCATGTTCAGGTCGTCGCCGATGGCGTCCTTGAATTCCTGCTGGAATGCCTTGGCGGCTTCGCTTGTAATCGCGGTGGCCTTGCCGATCAGCGGGTCCGTCTTCTTGTGCAAGCTCTTGAGGCCTTCCTTCGCGCCTTCCAGAGCTTCCCAAGTGAAGTTCAGGTAGTTGCGGTAGTGGCTGCCAATCGCGAAGAAGCGGTAGTCGAGTGGGTTGAAGCCGCGGTCCATCAACAGGGATACTGTCAGGAATTCGCCGCTGGACTTGCTCATCTTGCCGAACTTAGTCTCGGTGGTGCCGTCTTCCAGCTTTTCTTCGCTTGCGGTGCGGAGGAATTCGCCGTGCATCCAGAAACGTGCAAACGGCACGCCGTTGGCGCATTCGCTCTGGGCGATTTCGTTCGTGTGGTGCACGCGGATGTGGTCCGTACCGCCGCAGTGAATGTCGAGGGTCGGGCCATTGTACTTCATGGCCATGGCGGAGCATTCGATGTGCCAGCCGGGGAATCCGACCCCCCACGGGCTGTCCCATTCCATGGCGCGCTTCTTGTCCTTCGGGCTGAACTTCCACAGGGCAAAGTCGGTAGCGTTATGCTTTTCGCCCATGTCGATGCGGCTACCCTTGCGCAGATTTTCCACGTCGAGGTGAGCGAAGTCGGCGTAACGCGGGAACTTGAGGCTGTCGAAGTAGATGCCGTCGCTCGTGCGGTAGGTGTAGCCCTTTTCTTCCAGGGACTTCACCAGTTCAATCTGTTCCTGGATGTGCTGCGTGGCAGGTGTCCAGCGGGTCGGTTCCTGGATGTTTAAGCGGTGCCAGTCGGCCATGAATGCGTCGGTGTAGAACTTCGCGATGTCCCAGACGGACTTGCCTTCGCGGGCGGCGCCCTTTTCCATCTTGTCGTCGCCGGAATCGGCATCGCTGGTCAAGTGGCCCACGTCGGTGATGTTCACGATGTGGTTCACCTTGTAGCCGTAGTACTTCAGCGTACGCACCAGAAAGTCTTCGAAAATGTAGGTGCGGAGGTTGCCGATGTGGGCGAAATGGTACACCGTCGGGCCGCAACAGTACATGCGCACGGCGGGAACGCCTTCGGGGAGTGTGAAAATCTCTTTCTTGCGCGATGCGGTGTTGTAGAACTGTAGAGCCATTTTAAGCCTCCGGTTAAATGCGGCGCAACATGCGCCAAACGGGTGCAAAGATAGAAAAAGAATCACTTCAAGAATGAGATACCGTCATTCTGAAAGGGAAAAACTTCCTAATCTCGGAAGTAGCTGGAATTAGCGAGGAATGGGTTTGGCCTCCCAGCCATAATCCTGATACATCTTGACCGAAAGGCCCTTCGCCTTAACATAGTCGCCAATCATCTCGGTGCGCTTGTTTTCGCGGAGGGTTTCGTTATTTGACATGTTTTTCACCCATTCGTCGTAGTGCACGCCAAAGATTTTCCTGGCGCTTTTGTCGTAGCGGGAGCCATCTTCATAAAGACCTCCTTGTTCTACACCATTAATATACCTTTTCTTTTTTATAAATAGAAATTGATAATTTTAATGTATTTAATCAATTATCATTATAAATTGCATTTTGACGCAAATTCTCTTTTTTCAAGCGCAAATCGTCGTTTTTTTATCTATAATTAGGGCATGGCCCCAAGTGAAGTCAACGCCCTCATCAAGAAGCTCTCGCCCTTTCTGGACGAAAGTTCCGAAGTATTTCGCGAACTAACCGTCTTTTTTGGCGAAGGCGGCAAGATAGAAGTCCATCACGGAGACCTTCAGAAATTCCTGGGCCGTAAACGGCTCTACCGCGTGATACGCCTGAGGGGCGAAAGCTACAAGGACTGCGTCTATCAGCTGGTGGACGACCATCCAGAATCCATGGAAGCCCTGGGTATGCTTCGGTACTACAAAGCTCCTGCAGGACCCATCCACTGGGAGCACGTAGAGGCCGCCGAAATCGCCATAGGCAAAGAACTGACCACCAATCCCTACGGCTGGGCACCAGACGCCTGGACTCTCTTTGAGCATAACGAATCCGAAGTCAGTCCTGCGCAGAGCAGTACCGGAGACCACGAGATGGTGGCCATTCTCGCCTTTGATTACGGCGACTAGGCCGTCCTCAAGGTTTCACGAATTCAAAGAAAGTAACGCCCGGAACGCTCTTTGCGCTTCGGCCTTCCAGATATTCCTTAAAGGGAATCTCCAGCACCTGCTTTTTGAAAGCGGCGTGACGGAACATGGGAAGCTCACCAGGGGTGAGCACCATAAATCCCGTGTGAGTGGCGTCCAGATTCTCCATAGGAGCCACAAGCCCGACACCCAGCACCTTCATGGGCCCTTCGTAAACACGCCCTGCCCATTCTAGGGCCTTGTCATAAGGCAGGTAGCGGATTTCTACGGCAGGGTCGGCGGCTTCCTTGCCATTTACCAGGTATTTCAGGTTTTTCTTCTTGAAAAATTCGTTCTTGCCGATGGTCTTCACCACCACCGTATCCCCCGGCATGGAAAGCTTGCGGGTAAACCTTGTATCGCTAGCCCAGTCGGCAAGCAGGTAATGCTTGCGGTGGCTGTAATCGATAACTCCATCCTTGTAGCGGATGTTCTGCAGCACCTTGAAAAGGGAATCTTCACTTGTGGCTAGCGCCATGGCCAGGGCGTGCTCGATATAGGTCACGCAATCTACGGAATCCATATAGACCAGCGGTTTAGTCTCGATGGAATCCAGGTACCCCTCACCCATGGGCCCAAGCAGATAAGGCGTTCCTTCCATCTTGCGGGAGAAGCATTCCAGTCGAGCGTCCAGCCCGCGGATGTTCTGGGCATCAAGCCACATCTCCTTCATCTTGAGAAGCGACGCATAATCGTCGTTGGTCTGGGCAATAAGGCGCATCCAAAGAGTATCCAGCACGTCTTTCAGGGTGGCGTCCTTGTTCTTGCCCGTCTCGTTCAGGTACATGGCCACCGTCAAGGTATCGCCGTCCATAGGGAACAGGTAACCCACCAGGCCGTGGGCCTCGCCGATGAACCCCGTCTTGAATCGGGTGAGCCACGTGTATTTCAGCTCCGTCATGCGCTTGGCGCCCGTACCCACCTTCGGGCCTGCAAAACTGTTCATGTAGAACTCGCCTCTGGGGTGCCGGGCCATTTTGGCCAGCAACTGCGTTTCTACGGAGGGTTTCAGCTTATTCTTGGGCGAAAGACCGCTTCCATCCCAGACTTCAAAATCATCGAAACTCAGGCCCATTTCCGTAAGGAACTTTTCTTCCAGTTTTTTTCCGTTCTCTACGTTTCCCTTGCCGAGAATCTTGCCGCCCATGTTGCGAAAAAGACTTTCGGCGTGGTAGTTCTGGCTACGCTGATTGATTTCGTCCAGAATGCTCAGGAATGGTGCCGCCGAAAAGATGAACCGCTTGATTTCGATGCCTTGGGGAATGTCGTGGTTCTCTTCGAAAACAATACCGTTTTCCTTGAGCATGTACATGAACGCCGCACGGAAATACCCCACGGGGTTACGGATAGGGAGCACGAGACTTGCGGAATCCACGTCCATGCCAATAGTTCCACCCAGGGTAATCACGGACTTTTCCGGTTCCAAGGCCCAAGTCCATTTTCTCTTTTTCCCGGGAACGGTCTTCAGGTCATTCTTGACCGTCACGTAACCCACGTCGGGCACAATGGAGACTATAGCCGAATCCCCTTCCTTTTCGCCGGGCTTGAAACGGACCATGGTGCAATTGTCGTTAAAGTCCAGCGGGGCGATTTCGGCACCGTACCAGGCGTCATAAAAATTCTTGCGCCAGTGTTCCGCCTTCCAGGGGCCGTCATAAAAGCCCGTATCCAAATCGATAGTCCCGCGGATGGTATCGATTCCTAGAGCATGGATGGAATCCACCATGGCGTCTATCATGTAGAAAGGATCCGCAAAGTAGCGTCCCGAAAAATTCGGGTCCCCTTCACCGCGAATCTGCACCGAACCCAAAAACTTTTTCTGCTGGACACTTCCCATCAAGGATACTTTCGTTTCGGGAGCATAGTCCAGGGGCAAAAAGTGCAGGGCCGTCGCCGTGGTCAAGGTTTTGAGGGTGCTCGCCGGAGTGAACTTTTCTTCGCCACGGATGTTCGCCAGTTCCTTACCGCTCTTGAGGGAACGCACCGAAATTCCGAGACGGGAACCAGGCACAACGGAATCTACGTAGGTCTGGTAAGGCGCCAAGTCAATCCCGGCAAACAGCGGGGCTGCCACAAAAGCACAGAACGCAAGGCAACGGAGCAATTTCATCATCCGCTACTTCTTCCTGATAAGGGCCGACAACGCCATGCCCGCGATGGCGGCAACAGCCGCAATGGCCACTACCAAGATAAACACCCAGATGGAGCCGCCCTCTTCTTCGACGACAACCGTCATGGATTCTGGAGTCACTTCTTCTACAGAAGCGAACAGCAGTCCCTTGATATAAGAAACGATGCCGGACTTGTCCAGCGTGTCGACATAGCCAAGAGACTTGTTGATCTTCTGGTGGGCATTCCAGAACAATTCCACCGTCTGGTCCTCCACAGCCTCCCGCGAAGAACCATCCCTAAACAAGTCGCCCAAGGCATTGGAAAACTCTATCAATATTCCTTCGATGGCCACCCATTCCGGAATGTTCGGGAAAGACTTTCCGGTTTTCATGGTCTCGATAATCCTGGAATAGCGGGCGTCCTTGTCCCAGATGTTCACGATGCTTTCGTCGGCAGGCAAGAAACCTACCTGTCGGGTGTAGGCGTCCATGTTGTCGGCCCGGAGCAGGTAGCAGAGAAGCCGTTCTGCAGCAGGCCTGTGAGCCTTGGGCAACACCAGATGGCTTCCGCCTACAAAAGAAACGATTCCCGAGTGCCCCGCCAGAGGCTCCACGATGGTTATTCCGTCTTCGGCGATGGGCGAATCCTTGAGGCCGCCGTCCTTGCTTGCAATTTCCATCTGGCGGATAATTTCGGAGGTGCCGTACAACACCAGCTGCCCGCCACCGATAAACCGTTCCGTTTCCTGCACGGAATTTTCGTCCAGACCGTAAGGGGAAATTTCCCTATCGGCAAAAATTCTGAGGTAGTAGGCCAGCCCCTTGAGGGTCGTAGAATCCAGCAGGGCACTGCGGTAACCCGCAGAAGTCTTCGTGATGAAATCTCCGCCGAAACTCCAGATGAAGGGCGCCATGTGTTGCGGGCCGGTCCAGTCCCCCTTTCCGGGCAGGGCGAAAGGCGCCACCTTGGCTGCACTATCGGAACCGCCAGCGGCGTTTTTCGCGAAAGCCCGCAGCACGCCGATAAATTCGGAGTAGGAATCCACCTCCTCTTTTTTCAGCGCAAGTTTTTTCCACATCTTCTCGTTGGCATACAAGGCCCTCACGTCCACAAACCACGGGAAAGAATACACCAGGGAATCCTGGGGCAAGCGGGCCGCCTTGAAACTCTCCTTGAAGAATCGTGTGGCCCCTACCTGTTCCAGGTAGGCGTCCAGAGGTTCAATCGCCCCGGACGAAGCAAAGAAAGGAACCCAGGTAGAGCCCAACTGCAAAACGTCAGGGCCATTGCCGTTCGCTGCCGCAGAATCTGCACTGTTCAGCGCCTTGGAAATTTCGGCAAAGGCCTCGCCCCAATTCAAGAACCTGATGCTTACAGGGATTTTCGTTTCGCGCTGGAACCGTTTGACAATGCGCCCAAGCGCCCGCTGAGAACCGATACCGTTGTCCATGACCCAAAGGGAAAGGGTATCGTCCGGAGACGCCACCAGGGCAGGCTGCGATGCCAGAGAATGCACCGGGAAAAGGCACACCAAGGCAAGCGTCAAGACGGTAGAAACATTTTTTGCAAACCGGGTCATTTGGCGAACCGTTTGAAATCCTCGAAGAAACTCGGATAGGTCTTGTTCACGCAAGCGGGGTCCAGAATCTTGATGGACACGCCACCCAAAGAAACAAGGCTAAAACACATGGCCATGCGATGGTCGTTGTAAGTCTCGATGGAGGCGCTCTGCAAATCTTTCGGCGGGGTCACCGTGATAGAGTCCATCGATTCGCGAACTTCGGCGCCTACCTTGCGGAGCTCTGCGGCCATGGCGGCAATGCGGTCTGTCTCCTTCACGCGCCAGCTGGCGATACCCGAAATGGTCATGGGACCGTCGGCAAAAAGCGCAAGCACCGCAAGTGTCATGGCGGCATCGGGAATTTCTACGGCGTTGAATTCGCCGAGGCTCTTCAGCTTACCCTTGGGGCCCGTACATTCCACCCAGTCGGGGCCAAGCCTTACCTGCACGCCCATACGCTCCAGCACATGCACAAAGGCAAGGTCTCCCTGGATACTTTCGGAACCCATGCCCAAGACCTTGACGCAGCCTCCCGAGATGGCGGCGGCGGCCAGCGGGTAACTGGCAGAACTGGCGTCGCCCTCGACGGTGTAGTCCCCCGGGCTCTGGTAAACGCCCTTGAGCACGTAGAAATCGGAAAGCCCTTCGTGCTTGACCTCTATCCCGAAACGTTTCATCACGTCCAGGGTCAAAAGCACGTAGGGCGCCGAAATCAATTCTCCCTCTACATGAATGTGCAGGGGTTCCCTGCAATAGGGCGCACAAATCAAGAGGGCCGTCAGGTACTGGCTAGAAATGTTTCCGCGCACAGAAACAGAACCGCCCTTAAGCCCGTCCGCCTTGATGCGGACCGGCGGATAACCCTCCGTCTCCTCGTAGGAGACATCCGCTCCAAGGCTCTGGAGGGCTTCCACCAAATCCAGGATGGGGCGTTCCCGCATGCGTTCTTCGCCCCGCAAGACAAATTCCCCGTGACCAAGGGTCAGGGCCGCCGTCAAGGACCGCATGGCCGTGCCCGCGTTTCCGAGGAACAGTTCCACGGGAGCACCCGACTGAGTCGCAGGAGCATCCACGGGGCCAGCGTTTCCGCAGACTACCGCCTCCGAAAAATCATCCGAAAACTGGATTTGCACGCCCAGCTTCTGCAGGGCCTCGCCCATGTAGCGGGTGTCGTCACTTTTCAGCAGGTTGTGCAACCTGGTTTTTCCGTTTGCCAGGGCCGAAATCAAAAAAGCGCGGTTCGTGATACTCTTGGAGCCCGGTAACTGGATAATCCCCTCGAAGGACTTGAAAGCGGGCAACTGCTCAAAACTCTTGCGGAACTGAAAATCTTCCATACGTAAAAATTATACATTTTTAAGACGGAGCCGATGGAGCTCCACTCCGCAAAAGAGGCCGCAAAGGCAGCCCCTGCAAACCAGAGCCACGAGGAACCTATGGAACCAGAAATCACTACCAAGGAATTCGAAGTCCGCTTTTCGGATTGCGACCTCCACAGCCGACTGAAACTTTCCAACCTGTTCCTGTTCATGGAAGAAACCGCCATCGCCGACGCCGAAGCAAACGGTTTCGGCCTCTGGAAAATGATGAAGGCGGGCTACACCACCGTCATCACCCGCATCAAGCTCCGGATTTTGCACGTTCCCCTGTGGGGCGAAAAAATTTCCATTTCCACCTGGGCCAAGGAATTCTACAAAGACAAGGTGTGCCTCAAGGACTATTCTATCTTGGACGCCCGCGGGAACGCCATCGCCCAGGCCACATCGTCGTGGCTCCTGGTGAACCTCAAGACAGGCAAGTCCGAAAACCCGGCCAATAGCCCTTACCCCATCCCGCTGTTTCCGGGCAAGAACGCCCTGCCCGAGATGATGGACATTCTGGACCCGAGTATCGACCCCGCCGTGGTGCAGCAGGAGACCGCCCACTACAGCGACCTGGACATGAACCAGCACGTGAACCACTGCCGATATGTAGATTGGGTCACCGACGTGCTCAGCAAAGAAGAAATCAAGGACCGGGGCATCCGTTCCATACAAATGAACTACATCCAGCAGATTCCCCTAGGCGAGAAGGTGAACCTGGTGCGCTTCAAGAACACCAACCACCACGCCTATATCTTTGGCATGAACGCCGCCGACATGACCAAGTGCCATTTCCAGGCCCGCATCGGGTTCAGGGACTAATCACGCCCATCCCCGGCCATAGCTCAAAGCCAACGCTCCCGTCCTTATCCGTGCGGAAAAACCGCAGGGAATCGCCCAGCACGTATTTCAGCTTCTGCACGACCTGTTCCGACGGGTGGCCGTAAGGGTTTGTTGCCCCAACGCTTGCCACCGCATATTCCGGCGACACCTGCGCGAGGAACTGGAGACCGCTGCTGCCCGCTGACCCGTGATGCCCCACCTGGAGCAGGTCCGCCGTTAGGGTCGGCGACAGCTCCAGCAGACCTCGCTCCCCCAGGCTGTCCAGGTCGCCAGTCAAGAGGGCCGAAGCCTTGCCCCACGCAACCTGCAGCACGACGCTCCCGTGGTTTCCCGACACCACGTCATAGTCCGTAGGCCACAGCACCCGAATGTCCGGCACCTCACCGAAACCGAGGTGGCTGCCACCAGACGAACCGGGCGCCAGCCCGAATTGTAAAGCGTCACCCCGCAAGAGCGTATCCACCGGAATTCCCCGCTTGTGAGCTATATACAGCACGCTATCCCTCCATACACCGCCTGCCGTATCGGGCCCTACGAAAAGATGTTTCACCCGAATGTCCTTCAGCTCCACAAACCCGCCTACATGGTCCCGATGGTTGTGGCTCAACACTACCCATTCCAGTTCCCGGACGCCCCTGGCCCCGAGGCTGTCGGCCACTCCCGCCGAATCGGGCCCCGCGTCGTAGAGGGCGAACCGTCCGTCATGCTCCAGCAACACCGCAAGTCCCTGCCCCACGTCCAGCACCGTCACACGCAAGGGGCGTTCCTCCTCCCCCGCTTCGCCCACCCAGGTGCACCCCGCCGGCACAAAGCAGCACAGGGCCGCAACAACGGCAACACATAAGGGCATCCTAACCCAAACAACAAGATTCAGCAAAAAGCGAGTCATAAAACCTCCTAAAAAAAGACCCTTTACCTTTATAGACGCTTTTTTCGCCCCAAAAAAGCCTTGCTAAAAAAAATTTGCTATCTTTCCCACACAATGGCGAACAAGCCTCTGGAGACACTATGCAGTTACCCAAGTACAAAAAGAAAAAGCGCATCAAGCTGAAAATCTGCCAGGAACCTGGCTGCGGCCGCGAGTTCTGGGGCCACCCCATCGCCAAGTACTGCGAACTGCACCGCGACATCAAGCAGCGCCAGAAGCAGAAGAAGAGCATGGACAGCATCGAGTCCAAGAACATCATCTTCCGCCACAACTATACGGAGTCCATGGACCTCACCTTCAAGTGCTGCCTGGAAGGCTGCGACGAAAAGTTCACCATCAAGGTATTCCCCAAGCAGACGGTTTACCCCCGCTTCTGCATGGAGCACCGGAACGACTTCAAGCGGGAAAACTTCCTGCGCATTATGGCCAAAAAGGGTAACGATTAACCGCCAGTGCCCCTAAAACGGCCCTTTCCTCTTAAAAATGGAAACCACCCCTTGAAATTTTGGGTGGCTTTTTTATATTTGGGCTCACACTCATGGTGGGTGTAGCTCAATTGGTTAGAGTCCCAGATTGTGATTCTGGATGTTGTCGGTTCGAGTCCGGTCACCCACCCTTCAAAATCCCGTGAGAAATCGCGGGATTTTTTATTTGCAACAAACGGAACCAACCTATCATCCGCACCGGTTTACTTCTTCAAAAGCACACCACTGCGCACCACCCTGTCATTCAACAACAGCACACCAATGTAAGGTCCATCGGCAATTCCATCAACAACGAGAGTTTCGCGATAGGCGCCAACTATTCGATGTCCCAAGTCCAGGGAACGCACCTCACGTCCCTGCATATCCACGAGTGTAAACCTTATGGTCCCTGCAGCCGGCATATCATAGCGAAGAACCAGAAGGGACCCCTTAAACAAAGCACCGAACCCTAATCCGGAGACAGATTCAAATTCATAGATACCAGGAGACCTCTCAACGTCTGCATTCTCTGTAGTATGTTTCTCAATGTTCAAATCCACTACGGCCGGCGCCCCCCAAAGAGTATCGGAACCTAATAACACACCTACATGGTACAATAGTTGGAACTTTCCCGAAAGTGTTTTCGTTTTTTCCAAGGAATCAAGTAGAAACTCGTCTACAGGGTCCATTTTTAGCACCTTTACCGCAGTCATATCCATTTCAATGGCTTCTTCAAGCAACTTACTGTAGACTTTCTTTACTTGGAATTCGCCTTCTCCAAACGTTAGTTCGATGTTGCTTACAACAGGTGGATTGGGCATACCTCGAAGAAGCGGATAGGTGACTCCTTCCTTGATGAACCATACTGAATCAAAATTGAACTTATCAAAAGACATTCTCGTACGCATTTCATCAGGCGTAAGACCACTTCCTATCTCCAATGAATCAACGCAATTGTCCGCAAGGTAATAGAACTCGTCCACAGGCTGCGATAGCGAAGCCATGCCACCGCAATAGTTTATTTCGTTCCTTACAACATTACCCGCGACATAGCCCCTAAATCGAGCAATAGGGGTATTAATTAGGGCATTCGCACCATTGATCAAATACACATTACCCGTTGAATAACAATCTTCTATTACAGATTGGTTCACTCCAACAAAAGCCGAACTCCCAGTGACATCACCTACCGAATAGGATTGTTTAACAGAGCCATTATTAACTCCAACAAAGCCTGCACCGCCATGAACATCTCCTTTCGCAAAAGATCGTTCAATCAAGCCAACATTCCAACCAACAAACCCACCTGAACTCACTTCTGAGGCCTGGACATTCCCTGTCGCAAAGCACTCAGAAATAGCCGTTTTGTTCAGGCCAACCAAACCGCCGACATACTCCTTGCCAACAACATTTACCGACGCATGTAACCCCCTCATATTTTTACCATAAGCCTTGCCAATCGCTCCACCTACGTAGGCGCTAGTCTGTGCTTCTATGGTACCAGTCACTGTTGAGCTCGAAATATTTCCGCTATCGGTCGCTACAATTCCTCCGACTCCGCCAAAGCCAAAGATTTCACTTTCAGAACCGTTTACACTATGCGAAACACTGCCTGCCTCCCTGCTCTTTGCCTTAACATCTATACTTACAGTTGCAGAGTCAATCTGACCTTCGACAGTATTCAACGCGGCAATACCGCCTATGGGGCCAGTAGCATCATTCGCCTTCACCTTAGCTGAAGCCCGTTTAACAAGACCCCTATTGACTAACGCAATCCCAGCCAATTGCCATGAGCCCTCCATCCATTCTGCATCAACATTTACATCAATGATAACCCCATCATTTATTTCGGCAATCCCCGCAATAGAACCTCCCTTAAAGGCCCCCTTGACAGTGCAACTTTCAATTCGCCCCTTATTATCATAAACAAGACCTGCCCCATGATAAATATTACTTAGTAGCGCATCCACCTCTACATAGCTTATTGAGCCCATATTCACAGACGCCAAAGCCCCAACATGTTGGAGTCCACTTTCTCCAGTGGAAAACTCATACTTTTTGAAAGACAAGCTATCAACCATACCAGTTGTCGCAATCGTGTCTATGAACCCTTTAGGTTCATTGTCCATGTAATTCATAAAAAGACCGTTGATGCGGTGGCCACCACCATAGAGTTTTCCACTAAACAGTCTCGAAGTATCTTGAGACGTGTATCCGCCAAGAACGACTCCACTGCGATCGCAATATTCTTCATATATGTCAATTTTTCCAATAGGCTTAAACCCCGTACCTCGACCGCTAAAACGGGCTTCCGTCTTGGACACAGATGCGTCAATGTCGTTAAC
Source organism: uncultured Fibrobacter sp. (assembly GCA_937891805.1). Lineage (GTDB taxonomy): Bacteria > Fibrobacterota > Fibrobacteria > Fibrobacterales > Fibrobacteraceae > Fibrobacter. Next base: position 16,695 of record CALATK010000011.1, read on the forward strand.
AACACGATAAATTGAGGAAAGTTTGTATTTCCCATATCCGATGGATTTTAAGTCTCCGTATGTTTTAATAAGAAAAGGATCATCTTCGGTGCCCGAACCTTTCATCTTTAACATCGTCGAGTCTACAGTCAAATTCGGATAAACTTTCTCCTTCATCGTTTGGGATATGGGATAAGCACTTCCCAACCAAGACAGGTAAGGGTATGTCGTATCAGCAACGATTTTCCAAGTGTTTTCAATGTCCCAACCTTCATAGTTTTCTTTTGATACCATTTGCCGCGTGTTGCGAAGTTCTCCCGCAGCCGTCACATTGACAAACCAAAGGCTACTGTCGTAATAGGCCAACACATAGTCTGATCCTTTATCAGAGCCTACAAGACCACCCCATTTTGAATTTCCCTGAACTTTACCAGCCGCAAAGGAGGTCCTCACCGTCGCATGGTCAGAATTGCCCACCAAACCACCAACATTCCTTTCACCCACAACATTTGCGATAGAATAACAATCCGAGACAACCGCATCGTCTAGATACCCAACAAGGCCACCCACATACTCCTTACCAGAAACCAAGAATCTCGACGCACTTCTTTCTATGATTCCCGAAGTCTTTTTCCCAACAACAGAGCCAACATAGTTATCACCCATGACATCGTTTTTTACAAAAATATTCTCAACTACAGCTCCGTTATCAACGCCTGCAAGAGTGCCAACATAGTTCTTGCCCCGAACAAAGCCCTTATCACTACTGTCACCATGCGTATAGTCTTCGCCAAAGTAAGAAGTTGTATCAAAAACGATTCCAGTCACCCTAGCATTTTTTGCAAGTGCGCGAAAAAGGCCCACAGAATCCTCATCAGAGCGGTTAATATTCAAGCCCGCAATAATCTTATTATCGCCAATAAAAACACCACTAAATTCACCAATTGGTTCAAAACCCTTACATATAGAGCCATCAGCATTGCAATTTTCCCTTTTTGAAAGAGATGCATCGATATTGCCCATTAACTTGTAATACTTATCAAGAGTGTATTCGTATTTTCCGATATACTTAAGTTCTTCATAATTGTGAATTTGGTAAGGATTTCTTTCTGTTCCCTTACCCGCAAGAAAATTTACCGTTCCATCATCATCAAGCTTTCCCGGCTCCATCTGACCCATACCCTTAAAATACGGATATGAAATATCCTCCTGAATTTCCCATACGGCATCAAAATCGTATGTACTGTATGTTTCTTGTTTCAGCATACTCGCTGTCGGAAGTCCGCCACTTTCTACCTGAGCTACTGTTCCATCAAAGAAACAGGTACTCGGATCCAAAGCACCATATAGCGCAGACGCAGCCAGGCCTCGTCCGTCGGGAGCTTTAATCATACTTGCAGAATAAACACGACGAACAATCGGTGCATAAGATTCAACATAACCGAAAACGCCGCCGACATATTCATATCCTTTTATGACATTGATGGAAAAGGCATCATTTATGGAAGCGGACAAGTCACCAACCACTCCGCCAATATAATCATCACCCTTGATATTTCCCGTTGTTGCAACAATGGCAATATTCCCTCCAACAGCTTCCCCAATCAAACCGCCCACAAAAGATTTGCCCTCCACATCTCCATTGAGCGAAATCACATTTGTAACTACGGAATTCTTTGTTGATCCCGCCATGGCTCCAACGAACCAACAACCTGTAACTTTCACGTTCATTAATTTCAAATTTTGAATCACGGCATTTTGCGCATATCCAAAAAAGCCCGAAAAATCACGTTTTTCATTTCCTATCTGTAGGTTTCTGATAGTATGGTTTTTTCCATCGAAAACACCTACAAACGCATGAACACTATCACCAATGGGTTCAAAATTCTGACCAAGACCATCAATATCCGCAGTCAATTCATAATTTGCCTCAAGTGGATATGCAATATGATTTCCGATTTTCTGAAGTTGGGCAAAAGATGAAATTTCAATCTTATTCGGAACCGCCATATAACTAGATGTTCCCCAAACGGTATCCCGCCCGTTCACCGCTCCAATCCTATACCCGTAATAAAGCGAGTCACTGTCGCCGGAATCACCAGAATTATTCCTTTGAGCCCACCCAAGCCACTTACCAATAAGTCCTCCATCCACATCTACAAGTGAAGCGACCAACGGATTTTCTTGCCATTTTGCAGCAGCTGTCGGAATGGCAATCGGAACTTGCGACTTTTTCGAAAATGGATTTATGTCCAAATAGGGGAAAGACCCGCCTTCGTCAATTGCCCAATAGTGATATTCATCATAGCCCAAGGTACTCCAATCCACAAACGATGTAAAACTCATCATTTCTGCCGTTGAAAGACCAACCCCACCCGCACTAGCATCAAGGCCTGAAATTTCAACATTCCAATACGAACTTACAACCGCATTGTTTCCCGAGACACTCCCCACAAGCCCACCAACAGCCTCATCTCCTTGAACTACGCTAGCCGCATAAGAATACCTAACAGAACCAGAACCAACAGCACCGCCAACATATTTACTTCCACGTACTGTACCTATTGCATAGGAGTTTTCGACCTTGCCCATTCCAACAAGGCCTCCTACATAATCCGTTCCTTCAACAGTTCCATGGATATAAGAAAAATAGACGTCGCCCTTGCCAACAATTCCACCGATTTTTTCATCAAAAGAAACGCCCGATGAACGAATCAGATCCATTGTGGAAAAACAGCTATAAACCGTTCCGTTTCCAGAGATTCCTCCTACTTCGTCTACTCCCGCTTCTGTAGGCGTAATCGTACCATGGGACTGAGATAGATACGCATCACCAAATCCAACAATTCCGCCGGCTCCTTTTTCCATGACGATGATATTCACATCAGCAGAGGCGTGGTTAATCGCTACGTCTGATTTGCCTGCAATTCCACCAACCCCCCACAAGCCCTTGATTTCTCCCTGAAAAGACACATCTTCGAGGACAGCCTGTCCTCCAGAAGGGGATACGACTTCACCAGCAATGCCACCGACATAGCTTCGCCCCAATACGAATCCATTCGTTATATGCACATTTCTGATGGAACCCGTCTGCTTGGCCGCAACACCTGCAACATGGTCAAATCCCGTTATGCGTCCCGTTACACGAATATGGTCAAAATTCAAATTGGCAACAGAGCCACCCAAATAAGAAATAAAAGCAACATTCGCCTCACAAGGAAACCAAATAGTCAGATTGGAAATAGTGTGGTTTTCTCCGTTAATCGTGCCCCCAAATATGGTACTAGCTGCAGCGTCTTTATTCATACCGATAGGAACAAAGCCGTTACAACCGTCCTCATTACACATTTCGTCCATTGAAGCCGAAGCATCAATATCGTCTGTCAAAACATAATTTGAGGAATAGAGGTAAACACCCTTGCCTATGGCCTTCAAATCTTCGTAATCTTCAATCTGAAATGGATTTTCAGAGGAGCCATCCCCCGCCATAAAACCATTTGCCGCAAACAACTGGCCTACGAACAGCAATATGGCTACACCGAGAAATGTTTGGATTTTCACGCACATATTCTTAATTTAGAAAATATCAATCAGAAAAGCCTTCAGCCCAAAAACATAAAAACCCATTATACTGAATTATTTTTCACTGAATTTTCTTTCAGTATAGTATCTTTGAAAGATAAAATCAAGAGCCCGTGAATGTTTTATGACGGAAATAATGATCCAATACAAAAAGGAGCCCCCGGCAATTGCCGAGGGCTTTCCCTTATATTGCAGGTCTAGATCCTTCGACTTCGGCGCTATGCGCCTCCGCTCAGGATGACACCTAGACTACGAGAGTCTAGAAATCATATAACCGGCGCAGACTGCGGTACCGATAACGCCGGCCACGTTCGGGCCCATGGCGTGCATCAGCAAGAAGTTCTGCGGGTCATACTTGGCTCCTTCCACCTGGGAAACACGTGCGGCCATCGGCACGGCGGACACGCCTGCAGAACCGATGAGCGGGTTCACGGGGTTCTTCGGAGAGCACCAGTTCATGATCTTCGCGAGGAAGAGGCCGGCCGCGGTGGAGAAACCGAAGGCCACAACGCCCATGGCGATAATCATGAGGGTCTGGGGTTTGAGGAAGATGTCGGCAGACATGGTGAGACCCACGGATGTTCCGAGGAAGATGGTCACGATGTTCATGAGCTCGTTGGAAGAGGTCTTCACGAGACGTTCCACCACGCCGGCTTCCTTGAAGATGTTGCCCAGCATGAGCATGATGATAAGGGCAGAAGCGTCGGGCACCACCAGGATGCAGACGATCATCACCATCACGGCGAACACGATGCGTTCGGCCTTGCTCACCTGGCGGAGAGCCTTCATACGGATCTTGCGTTCCTTGTCGTTGGTCATAAGCCGCATGATAGGCGGCTGGATGAGCGGGACAAGAGCCATGTAGGTGTAGGCCGCCACGGCGATAGGTCCGATGAGGTGCTTTGCAAGTTTGTTCGCAGTGAAGATAGAAGTCGGACCGTCGGCGCCACCGATAATACCGATGGAGGCCGCTTCACCGAGAGTAAAGCCACCGAAAGCCACGGCACAGAACATGGTCGCGAACACGCCAAACTGGGCGCCACCGCCAAGGAGCAGCGTGCGGGGGTTGGCGATAAGCGGTCCAAAGTCCGTCATGGCGCCCACGCCCAAGAAGATGATGGGCGGGAACAGTTCCAGATGGATACCCTGGCTAATGTAGTAGTAGAGGCCGGCAGTGGGCGTGAACATGCCTTCGATGCTCCAGCCGCCGTCGTAGAACCCGGCACTCGGGATATTCACCGCCAGCGCGCCGAGGGAAATCGGCAAGAGCAGCAGCGGCTCGTATTTTTTGACAATCGCCAAGTACATCAGGACGAAACTCACGATCCACATAATCACCATAGGTCCGGTGACGTAAGTGAATCCGGTGTCGCCTGCGAACTCAACGACCGAATTTAAGAGTGAACTCATCTAACTGTACCTCTTAGGCAATGGTCATGAGGGTCTGACCGTCAACGACGGTATCGGTTTCCTTGACGGCGATGGAGTTCACGGTACCGGCGCAAGGAGCCACCACCGGGTTTTCCATCTTGAGGGCTTCGATGATAGCCACTTCCTGGTTGGCTTCAACCTTATCGCCAACCTTGACCTTCAGTTTGAACACGGAACCGGCCAGCGGGCACTTCACTTCGGTACCACCGGCAGCGGCAGGAGCTGCAGCAGGAGCAGCGGCAGCGGGGGCAGCGGCAACGGGAGCAGCCACGGGAGCTGCTGCGGGTGCGTAGGCTTCGTACTCAGCCACGGCGGAATCAAGAACCTCTACTTCGACGTCGTAGGTCTTGCCTTCGAAACTGATACGGACTGTTTTCTTCATTTTGATTTTTCCTGGCTTTAAGCCTGTTGAGTTTTAAAAGTTTGCCTTACTTGACAATGGTCCAAGCAGGGGAGTTAATGTTTCTGTAGGCGGTCACGCGGCAGGGCTGACCAATGGCCTGGGTCGCAGCGGCGGTCACCAGGGCAAGGAACTGATCGTTGGTCATGCCGGGGTGTTCTTCCAGGGCTGCCACGGCGGCAATGCCGAGGAAAGCCTGGAGCTGCTTGTTGGTGAAGCCCGGGTGCACGCTCTTTGCGTTCGGGTCCCAGTCACAGTGGGCAGGGCCGATAGCGGCAGGAGCAGCGGCGGCAGCAGCAGGAGTTGCCTTAACCGCAGGTGCCGGAGCCTTGACCTTGTTGAGACCCAGCTTCGCCATAATGAAGCTCATGAGGTAGCAGAGCACCGTGAGGCCGATGATAACGCACATCACCACGATGAGGCCCGTGGCCTGGAATTCAACCAGGGAACCGATACCGAAGGTGTCGGCTTCGCCCTTGCAGCCCTGTTCGGTGGAATACTCGCCCTTGCAGTAGGTGGACCCGAGCTTCGCCTTGGCGATGGGGAGCACCTTGTGGCCAGCAGCGTTCTCGATAGAATCGCGGACATCGCGGGCAAGCACTGCCTGTTCGTAAGTCTTGTAAAGCACGGCGTGGTTGCCAGCATGGGTTTCCACAATCTTGTAGACCATGGAATCGTCCATGTGGGGCATGGAGAGCTGTGCCTGCACCTGGGCTGCATCGGAAGCCTGCATCAGGGCGAGCTGTTCGTCGAACTTGCCCTTCACCTGTGCTACAGGTTCGCTTGCCACAAGCGCCGGTTGTTCAGCCGCTTCAACGGCGGCTGCGACTGCTGCATTCTGAGGTGCAGAATCCACAACCTGGGCCGAGGAATCAGCTGTGAGTTGTTCTGTTTCGTTCATTAGGATTTAGTCCATTTTTAGGTTGTTAATCAACGGGGCAGAATTTAGAAAAAAACGCCCTTCCGCATAGACAAAAACAAAAAAACGACCCCAAAAGGGCCGTTCTTCAAACTCAGCCTCCCCAGTAGATGTTACCTCCACTCGGGAGCGGGCTGCCACCTCCATCGAAAATGACCGGACCGCCTTCCCCCCAGTAGATATCACCGCCTCGCCCTTAGCGTTCCGCACAGGGTAAGCGTCGGTGGACATCTGTATCGCGTAGATACTACGGATTCTCGCATGTCGAGACATGTTCATACCAAAATTATAACAAAATAATTTTCGATGGCCAGACTAGGGAAAAATCAGGAAATTACGCAATCGTCAAGATGTTGCTGAAGCCAGTCACCTTGAAAATGTCGTTAATGTCGGAATTCACATTCTTCACAATCATCTGTCCCTGCTTGCTCATGACCTTCTGGGCCATAAACAGGATTCGAAGTCCTGCCGAAGAAACGTAGGCCAGGTTCTGGAAATCAAACACCAGGGTTTTCACCCCGTCCAGCTTGCCCACGACTTCCGCTTCCAGCAGCGGGGCCGTCAAGGTATCCAGGCGCCCTTCAAGGGCAAGGGTCAGCTTATCGTTTTCGGTAGTCTTGGTAATCTGCATAAGATTGTTCCTTTTTTATTTATAAAGTCTTGGTGATGGCCAGTTCGTTCTTGTCGCCGTTCCTGCGGTAACACACGCTGTCCATAGTCTTTTTCACGATAAATATCCCGAGGCCTCCGATGTCCCTTTCTTCAAGAGGCAGGGTCACGTCAGGGTCCGCCTGCTTGATAGGATCGTAGGGCTTACCGTTGTCGATAAAGGTAAGCCTTGCCGAAAGCGTCGCCTTGCGGACTTCCACAATCAAAGTCACCTCGGTAGCTCCCGAGAACTTGACAATGTTACTGTAGATTTCGTCGATGGCGATATTGATTTGCATCTGGGACTTCATGGAACCTTCCATGGGAGCAAGAATCCCTTCCACAAACGCCGTCAAGACATCCTGATTTTCAGGAATCACGTCCACAATTTTTTCGTAACGTTCCCAGGCGTCCTTCATCTGCATTTTCTTTGCACCGTCCATAGGAGTGAGGATATCCTGCACAAAGGACTTGAGAGCGCCCTTGTCGTTTTCGGCCACGTTCACCGTCTTTTCGTAGCGTTCCCATACGGGTTCGTCACTTCCGTTGAACTTAACAGCAAGCATGGTAATGTCATCGAACTGCGGAGCCTTCTGCACAAAGCCGTCCAGCTCCCTCTTGACCTGCGTGCACGTGTCAGAAGTGTTCTGCCGGCCACCCCTTTTCAAGGCATCCAGAAGCCTGTCGTTGCCAAACAGTTCATCCTTGTCGTTGGTCGCTTCGGTCACACCATCGGTATAGAGGAACAGGGTATCGCCTTTCTTGAGGTCATAGGTCTGCTTGGTATATACGGTATCTTCCATGGCGGCCATGACCAGCTCAGACCTGCTGGGGATAAACTCCACCGAACCATCTTCGTGGCGAACCGCAGGAGGATTGTGTCCGGCAGAGGCAAACTCCACATGTCCCGTGCGCAAATCGATAATTCCCGCCCAGACCGTCACGAACATCATCAGGTTGTTCCGCTTTGCCAGGGCATAGTTCGTCTTGTTAAAGGCATCCACTATAGACTTCAAGTTCTTTGACATGGTGCGGAGGATTATTCGAGCAACCATCATGAACAGAGCCGCAGCGACTCCCTTTCCGGAAACATCGCCCACCACCACGCAAAGATGGTCGTTGTCTATCTTGAAGAAATCGTAGAAATCGCCTCCCACTTCCTTTGCGGGGCGCAAGAAGGGGGCTAGTTCATGGCGGTCGTCTTCGGAATTTTCGTCGCGCTCGGCTCCGGGCAGCATGGAAAGCTGGATGTTGCGGGCAAGGTCCAGTTCCCGCTCAATCCGTTTCATGTCCTTCTCTTTTTCGATATGCGCCTTGAGCGTAGAGAGCATGTTCGAGAACGCCGTTGCAAATTCCGCCACCTCGTCCCGGCCAGAAACCTTCGGAATATCCACATCGAAATTTCCACCGCCAAGTTTCTTTGCCGCAAAAACGAGCTCCTTGAGAGGCTTTGCCACTCTGAAAGAAATCAGCAAGATGATGACAAGGATAACGCCATAACCACCCAGGGCAAGTATCAAGAAAAGCTTGCGGGTGTCTCTCTGGTCTTGCAAAAACTTCTGGACGGGCCACACCACCATAAATGTCCAATTGTTGGAGTTGATTTTGGTGTAGTAAACGGCCGATTCCTCTCCGCCGGCCACCGTTCCCATAAACAGCCCGCTCAAATCCCTGTTTTTTCGGTCAAAGTCAACGGTGCTGTTGCCGCGGATTTCCTTGACCACTATTTCACGATTTCTTTTCCCTTGGGCAATGCTTTTAGGGTAAGCGACAGCCACATTATTTTCCGAGGTAATCAGGGCATAGCCCCCGTTGGAAACGGGAATCGTCGCGATTTCGTCTTTAAGGAACTCGATAGACATATCGACGGCCAGAACGCCCGCCAAAACGTCATCGCCATTTTTGTCCTTTTGGAAAATAGGGACGGTATAGACGGCAATGGGTTCGGGAACGAACTCACCGATAAAAGGTTCCTGCCAACGGCTGGTCCTGCCTTCCTTGGTGCTGGAATACCATTCCTTGTCCTGGTAATTGGCTCCCGTAACCAGGCGGATTTCGTTTTCGGTAAAGCGGGCAAGACGCATGAATTCGCCCTTGGGAGTTTCCGGTCCCATGCCAGGTTCATAGGCCAGCACCACAGCAACAATCTGGGGAATCAGGTTACGGGCGTTGGTAAGGGAATGCAACAGGAAGGAATCCAAATCCGCCTTGGACATTCTCCTCTTGCCTAGGGTTTCTGCAATGTCATCACCCACAAGTTTCCCTGAATTGAACAGCTTGTCAATGTAATTCACATTGGCCCGGCTGGTTTCCTCACCGTTTTCAATGGTAATCTTGTTCAGTATGTCCTGAGTCTTTTGGCCCATGATGGCAAAAATCAAGCCAAACACGACCGTAATAGCCGCCAAGATCATCATGGACTGCTTAAAGGCCAGCCCTCGGAAATTAAAACCCATAAAGAACCTCTTATTATCTACAGATAGGTTAAGGTCATTGGTCAAAATGTATATAAATCACGTCCAAAGTAAATGGACTGGTCGGGCAAAACCCCTAAAAAAGAAGCCACCCCGTAGGGAGTACTGTCACGGGAACAATCCGCCGGACAGTCTGGCCGTCGCTGCCGACCACTACCCCCATCCCGGTCAAAAAATTCATCCAACGCTGGGGCGTAAATTTAAGACCGCAAAAGTGCGTAAGGCAGGGCACCACCCAGGCGTCGTGGGTCACGAACACGTTAACGCGGGCATGCCCCTTTTCAAGCATCATGGAAAGCATCTCCTCGGAGCGTTCCGCCAGGGGGTAAAAAGGAGCATCTGCGTCTTGCGTTTCCGTCACTTCAGCATCGCGAGAATTTGCCGTCAACCACTCACAGATACCCTCGTAAAACCCTGCCCGCAACACAGCCTCATAGGCGGCATAATTTTGAACAAAGTATTCCGCCAGGCAGTCCAGCTTTTCCACCTCGGGGTTCTTGACACCGCAACCCTTGCCGATAAACTCGGCCGTTTCCACACAACGCCCCACAGGGCTAGAGAAAAAGCACACATCGGCAGGCGATTTGCCACTAGCAGAGACAACCCGGCCCAAGGCAAAAGCCTGCTCCCGCCCACACTCCGTCAGCCTCACGTGGGCGCCATAATCCGGATCCTTTGGCGTGATATGGTTCCGTTCACCGTGCCGCACCAGCAAGCAAACCCGCTCGTCGGGAGCGAGAGATTCAAAGAAGGCCTGGGCACTTACAAAATCGTTTGTCATCGGCTTAGAAAATCATTATCCACAGCAAGTGGCCAAGTACAAAGCTCACGATACCCAGCACAAAGCCGCACAGAATGTCGGTGAGCCAGTGCACCCCAAAGTACACCCGCAAGAGTCCCCAGGTCAAGGGCAAAATCAGCATAACCCAGCCGTACCGGGGCACGCCGTAAAAGACGGCACTGGCCACTGCCAAGTTGTTCATGGTGTGGCCCGAGGGAAAGCTGTACTTGTCCAGGGGCGGCACTTCCGCCTTGATTTGCGGGTTTGCGGCAAAGGGGCGAGGCCGCTTGGTGTTCAGCTTTACCACCTCGTAAATAATGAGGCTTACCGCCAGAGCCATCAGGGCCTGCCACAAAATGGGCAAAAACTTCTCCCAACCCACCATCACGAGAACGAACAGCGCAAAAGCGCCCCAGATGTAGCCGTCACCAAGCCGCACATAAAAACGGAGCCGGTCGTTTACCTTCTCCGAGAAATGCCGGTTGGTCCAGTAGACCGACACCCGGTTATCAAACTCTGCGATTTTCTTGAACATCGCCTTGAATTTAGTTTTTTTCGCACCCCAAAAGCCAACGCCAAACCAAAATGCTATTATTCCTGATGCAAATTAAAAATCCGGTCTAGATTCTTCGACTTCGTCCTACGGACTCCGCTCAGGATGACGTCCCTAGCCCCTAGGCCCTAAATCCTAACCCCTAAGTAACTATGCGCGTACTCGTTCTTAATTGCGGCAGTTCCTCGGTCAAGTTCGCCGTTATCGACACCCAGACCAAAGAATCCATCTCCAGCGGCCTCGTCGAAAACATCGGCGTGAATGGCCACGTCAAGGCCAAGGGCCCGGTCGGCAACATCGACTTCAATTTCGACTGCCCCACGCACGCCGAAGCCGTTGCCGAAGTGCAGAAGTTCCTCGCCGAACAGAAGCTCACCGACACGATTGAAGCCATCGGCCACCGTGTGGTGCACGGCGGCAAGTACGTCAAGAGCGAGCGCGTCACGCAGGAAGTCATCGACTACATCCGCAGCATCACGCTGTTCGCCCCGCTCCACGAACCCGCACACGCCACCGGCATGGAATGCGCCACCAAGTTCTTCCCGGGCCTCCCGCAGGTCGCCGTGTTCGACACCGCCTTCCACCAGACCATGCCGCGCAAGGCCTACCTCTACGGCATTCCCTACAAGTTCTACGAAGAAGACAAGATCCGCCGCTACGGCGCACACGGCACGAGCCACCGCTTCGTGACCGGCGAAGCCGCCAAGATTCTCGGCAAAAAGCCGGAAGACTGCTGCTTCATCACGGCCCACCTCGGTAACGGTTCCAGCTGCTCTGCCATCCTGAACGGCCAGTGCGTTGATACCACCATGGGCTTCACCCCGCTGGAAGGCCTCATCATGGGCACCCGCTCCGGCTCCCTTGACCCGGCCATCCTCTTCTTCATCAGCAAGAAGTACGGTTACGATATCGACCGCCTCGACAAGCGTAAACAAGGAATCGGGCCTCCTCGGTCTCTCCGGACTCTCTAACGACATGCGCACCCTGACGCAGGCCGCAAGCGAAGGCCACGTGGGTGCACAGATCGCCCTCGAAACCTTCGCCTACAGGCTCACCCGCGAAATCGGCGGCATCGCCATGGCACTCCCGCGCATCGACGCGCTGGTGTTCACCGGCGGTATCGGCGAGAACAGCAAGCTTGTCCGCAAGATGGCCATGGACAACCTGAAAATTCTCGGCTACCAGATCGACGAAGCCCGCAACGAAAAGAACGGCAAGGAATCCGGCCACATCATCAGCAAGGACGGCACCCCGACCGCAATGGTCGTTGCGACGAACGAAGAACTGCTCATTGCGCTCGACACCGAAGCGCTGGTGAAATAAGTTAGGAATTCGGAGTTCGGAATTCAGATTTGATTTCCGAACTGAATTTTCAATATTTATACAATTAAATGCTCCGCTTTAGCGGAGCATTCTTTGTTAATCCTGAATTTTTAATTCCGAATTCTGACTTCTGAAATCTGAACTATTTAATCGTCCAGGTCTGCTTGTTCACTTGCAGGATCTTTCTGCCTTGCACCTGAGCGGCGGCGTTACGCACGTCGGCTTCGCTGACCGGGAGCTTGGCCTTCCACATTACGCGGCCCTGCATATCGAACAGCGCCACAGCACCGCGACTAGCTTGAATTGCCCCCTGCCAATTGGCCTTCGGGGTTGCAATCAGCGGAACAATCCCGGCCGGAGGAGCGTCCTTTGCAAACACGGCAAAGGAAATCGAGGCATTCAACGAAGCATCAGATGCAACGACCTTTATAGACAGCATTTTACCCGGTTCAAGTACAACACCATCCAGTGAAGACAATACCAGATTATCTCCATCTATAGTCCACGAAATGTACGTATCGGATGCACTTACCGCATACACCTCGTAATGGAGTTCGTCGCCATCAGGGTCCGAAATCCACTGTTTGAGGTCAAAGGCCTTGGTAAAGACAGGCTCCGTTCCTACATATAGCGAATCGTAGTATTTTGCAAGAACAGGCTTGTCGTTCACGCAGGTAATCTTCGCTGGTATTGCAAGTTCGGTCTTCGCCCCCTTGGTGTCCGCGGCAATCACAATGACTTGGGCATCACCGCAGGCATCCTTGACAGACTTGATTTGCAACATTCCGTTCACCATGGTCGGGGCAAGCAGGCTATCGTCAGTCCGAACAGAGAACACCAGATTGGCATCTTCATCATCTTCAAACCAGCTCTTTATTTCGGCTGCAGTATACCTCTTGATACTAGTAAAATCCTCCGTCAAAGAGCTAAGAAGGTTTCCAACGGTGTCAGCAACGCCGGCAACAATCTGGGGCGGCAGATTCTTGTGAGCAACCGTCAGCGTAACAGTGGCCAGTTCAGACTCAACTCCTTCGGCATTCACGATATAGTAGGTAAACGAATCAGAGCCTTCCTCCTTGCCCGCAGCATAGGTAAACGAACCGTCTTCGGCAAGTGTCACCTTGCCCTTGCTGGCTTCTGCCACCAAATAGGCCTTGAGAGTTGTCTTTCCGTCGGGGTTCACGTCGTTTGCAAGAACGCCCTTGCTAGCGGCAATCTTGTTCACGGAATCCTGCACCACGGTATAGGCGTCATTGAAAGCCACAGGTGGATCTACCACGGAGTTCACCTTTACAAAGAACCACACACTTGCGGTATCGCCATTGTCAGCTGCAAACAGTGTCACCTTGGCAACGCCATTTGAATCTTCTACAGCATCCACCATAATCAGGTAGTTTCCGTTGTATTCTCCGGCATCAACACTCACAACCCCGCTAGACATCGCCTTCACTTGCAACGACGCTGCAGTCACGTCCGGGTCGCTAAAGACAACATCGGTAGTGGAAATCTTGACCGTAAACGAACTGAAGTCTTCATCCACTTCCACCGTATCTTTCATCAGTTCGTATTCGTCCGAACCTATCTTGAATGTCGGATTAACCACTTCCACCTGGATGGGGTCATCTACATTCGTAACGGAAATAGTTACCGTAGCCACGTTACTCGTTTTGACTCCGTAGCTGTCATCTCCATCACGGGGCAATTCCTTCAACTGGTACGTAAAAGCGTCTTCGCCAAAGAAATCCTTTGCCGGGGTATAGGTAAATCCCCCATTTTCTACGTCAAAATCCAGGGTTCCGTGACTAACCGACGTAACGAGTTCTGGCACATACTTGTCGCCATCGGCATCGTCATCATTTACCGTCACGAAATTCCTGAAATCGACGGTCAAGGTCTTTTCTTCCTGGGTCGTGTAGCTGTCATTTACGGCCACCGGAGCATTTTCTCCGTCAACCGTAGTTACATCCAGTTCATAGACAGCAGTCTTGTTGGTCGGATCTTTCGCCGTAACAGTCACCCTGGCACCACCCTTAGGATTAGGGCCTGTTTTCAGATTCAGCACATGAGTGGTATTGTACTGGTCATCGGCAAGTACCACGTCACCCGCATTCTCCGCCAGAATCGACACCGTGTAGGTAAGGGCCTCGCCATCGGGGTCCACAAAAATTTCCGTCAAGTCCAGAGAATGTACGTTCCCCTCGTTCAAGGTCACAGAACCAGGGCTTTCGACACCTTCTACCAGAACAGGGGCAAAGGTTTCACATTCATTGCCAAGGATAAAACTTTTCAACTGGAAAGTGGTAGAATTGACCGAGGCCGTCGCATGAGTGTTCTTGAAACTAAATTGAACCCCTGACTGCCGATTGACGTTCCAAGAAACAGCGGTTGATTTCCACCCCTGCTTAAGACTGCTAAAGGCAACAAAGGTCTTCACAAAACCGCTTGTCTTCGCGAGTTCTGCACCATAATAGTTATCGTCCGTAATGGTGGTCTGCTTAAAATCTACACGTAGCGGAGCGGTCGCACTATATGTCAGGCACACACCAGAATAGCCTGCAAGGGTCGTGTGTGCGTCTTTCGCCTGTTCCCAGGCAAAACCCAAGCCGGCCCCATTGCTCGCATTGCCGGCCTTGGCCGTCATTATGGCTACCTTGACATTCTCTGCGGTGGTAGAAGTGTCAATGGAAGCCCCCGTACCGTACGTATAATCATACCAGTACGCCGGAGCCTTTTCACCGGGACCGTCTTCAGTCCAGACCGTAGTTGCGGCAGAAACGGTAGAAACCAGAGCGCATAGCGCGCCAAACGAAATCATCTTTTTTATCATATTTGACCTCTTATGATTTCCCATCTGGCCAAAATGTAATAAAAAAATACGATTGTGATTTAAATCACAGGCTCGCCCGACTACCCCAGGGCGTCCAATTCCTCAAAACGCTGGTAAGCGCGTTCCAAAGCAGCCTCCCGTTCCGCAATCTCCCCCTGCAGCTCCACAATCCGGGCCGCATTGGTATAAACTTCGGGCTTCGAAAGTTCCGTCTGGCGCTGGGAGATTTCCGCTTCCAGGGTCTCGATTTTTTCGGGCAGGGCGGCGTATTCCCGCTCCTCGTTGTAACTTCGCTTTTTCTTTTTTGGCGCCTCGGCAGGGGTAGCTCTCGCAGCGACGGAGCCCTGCTGGCCTCGAGTCTGTTCCCTTTCGGCCATGGCACGGGCTGCGCTGGCGGTTTCCTTTTCACGCTGTTTTCGGTTGGCTTCGTAATCGCTGTAACCACCCACCGCTTCAAAGACATTCCCGTTTTCTTCGATGGCCAGAATCTCCGTAGCCACCGAATCCAAAAACGCCCGGTCGTGACTTACTGTCAAAACGGTTCCCTTGTAGTCCGCAATCAAATCCGCCAGCAGGTCCAGGGTTTCCATGTCCAAATCGTTGGTAGGTTCGTCCAGCACTAGCACGTTGCTGGGGTGGCTAAAGAGGCAGGCCAGCAACAGGCGATTCCGTTCACCGCCCGAAAGAGCGCTGATAGGGCCACGGGCCCTGTCCGCCGAAAACAAAAAATCCTGCAGGTAACTCAGCACATGGCGCTTCACGCCGTTCAACGTAATGTAGGCCTGGCCGTCGCCGATGTTTTCCACCAGGGACTTGTCTTCCCGAAGCCTGGTCCGCATCTGGTCAAAGTAGGCCACCTGCAGGTTCGTCCCCAGCCGGACTGTCCCGCTTTCCGGAGCAAGTTCCCCAAGAATCAGGCGCAAAAGCGTGGTCTTTCCCGAACCGTTGGGCCCCACGATTCCTATGCGGTCACCACGGAAAATTTCCGTGGTGAGGTTACTGATCAGGGGCGAGCCGTCGTAAGAATAGTTCACGTCGATAGGGCGAGCCACCAGGCGGCCGGACTTTTCCGCCTCGGTAATCTGCATGTTCACGTTCCCCACGCGGGAGCGCCGGGCCGCCCGTTCTTCTCGCATCTTGATGAGGGCGCGGACCCGGCCCTCGTTCCTGGTACGGCGTGCCTGGATTCCTTTGCGGATCCAGACTTCTTCTTCGGCCAGTTTCTTGTCGAAAAGGGCGTTGGCCTTTTCCTCTTCGGCCAGAGCCTGATCCCTGAACTGCACGAACTTGTCGTAGGGGAAATCCCAGCAGCGCACGCGGCCTCGGTCCAGGTCAAAAATTCGGGAAGCCACCCTCCGGACAAAAGCCCGGTCGTGACTCACAAAAAGAACGGCACAGTTCAGGCGGGTGACGATTCCCTCCAGCCACTGTATGGCGGGAATGTCCAGATGGTTGGTGGGTTCGTCCAGCAAAAGCAGGTCCGGGTCCTCCGCGAGGGCCCGTGCAAAGAGCACGCGACGCTTTTGCCCGCCGGAAAGGCTGTCGAACAAAGCGTCGGCATCAATGCCCGTCTTGCCGAGGACCGCCTCGGCATGGGCATTGTGCAGGCCCTCGGAGGATATACCTCCCATCACCACGTCCCGCACGGTTCCCTCCATGTGGGCGGGAATCTCCTGGATCATGCGGGAAATCCGCAAGCCGGACTTCTTGATGACCTCGCCGGACTGCACCTCCATTTCATCTGTAAGCACCTTCAGCAAGGTGCTCTTGCCGCAACCGTTTCGGCCCACTAGGCAAATCCGGTCTCCGGCCTCAATATCAAAGCACACGTTGTCCAACAGGGGGGCGTTCGCCCCGATGCGCAAAAGCAGGTTCTTTGCAGAAAGAATGGGCATGCCTATCTCTTGATGCTCTTTTTCAGCTCCAGAATCCGACGCACGCTTTCGTCTATGCGGGATTCCTTGATTTCGCCCTTCTCCACCGCCGCCATCACGGCATCAAAAGCCTTCACAAAGTCAAGAGGACAAAGCACAATGTCGATTCCCGCCTGAATCGCCTTTACGGCGGATTCTTCTACGCCAAATTCCTGCACAATGGCACCCATGTCCATGGCATCGGCCACGATGATGCCCTTGAAGCCCAGTTCACCCCGCAATTTCTCCTGCAAAATCACCGGCGAAAGGGTGGAGGGCAAGTTGTTTCCCGTCACCTTCGGGGCGGCGATGTGAGCCGTCATAATCATCTGGGCTCCGGCATCGATTCCCGCCTTGAAAGGAACCATCTCGCAGGTCTTCATTTCCTCCCAGGTCTTCTGGGTAGCTACGTAACCCGTGTGGGTATCCGCCTTCACGTCCCCGTGGCCCGGGAAATGCTTAAGGGTCCCCACCACCTTTGCCGAATCCAGCCCCTGCAAGTAGGCCTGCACCATGTCGGCCACCACTTCCGGGGTGTCCGAAAACGCACGGGGGCCAATCACGATGTTTTCCGGATTGGTGTTCACGTCGGCCACCGGCGCAAAGTCAATGTCAAAGCCATACTCCCGAACATAGGAACCAATGGTAAAGGCCATCTTATAGACTTCGCTCGGGTCCCCGGCCTCGGCAACGGCAGCCATGCTTTCGTACTTGGGAACATCAAAGGTTCCGTTGTTGGCAATGCGGGCCACCCGACCGCCTTCCTCGTCAATGGCAAGCAGGGGCAAACCCTTCAGTTTCCGGATATCCTCAATAAAGGTGGCCAGCTGGGACTTGTCCTTTATATTGTGGGCAAAGAGAATCATGCCACCGATGGGATAATCCTCGTTTACCGCAAGCATGGTCCGGTTCACCTCCTGCAGGCTGTAATCCGGGAGTTCCGTATAGCTTTTCCAGTGGATGCTCGTGTCCAGGGCCTCCGGCCGCACCAAAAACATCTGGCCTACTTTCTCCCGAAGGGTCAGGTTCTCTATGGCAAAAGGATCCTTGCAGCAATCCTCCGACACACTGGTAGAGGAATCCACATTGGAACATGAGACTAACAAGGTTGCAAATAGGCCGAAGGCGACCCAACGGGCGACAAAAAGTCTCTTCATATTGGCTCCAGTTGGATAATTTGAACGTTTTTCAGGATTTTCGCAAAATTTATATTTTTTTGCAACCATCCTCCGCCCCCGCACATCCAAATAGCAGAATGAACGAAAGAGGTGTCCTGAACGGCTTGAAAAGCGGCAGCCGCGAAGCTCTTGCCATACTCTGGCAAGAACATAGCGGCCATGTGCTGAATCTCGCCTTCCGGATGCTCAAGGACCGGGACCAGGCCGAAGACATACTGATGGATGTCTTTGTCCAGGTGCCCAGATCCGTTCAGAAATTCCGTGGCGAGAGCAATCTCGGCACCTGGCTCTACAGGCTCACCGTCAACGCCTGCCTCATGAAACTCCGGGCAGAGCGTAGGCATGCCGAACTGGAAGAAGAAAACTGGGACACTATCGTCGAAAGCGCCCTGGGCACAGAGGAAAAGGAACAGGAGTTTGATACAGAACTTTTAACCCTTGGGCTAAACCAGCTGCCCGCCGAAACCCGGAGCATGCTCTGGCTCAAGGACGCCGAGGGGCTAGACATCAAGGATTTGACAGAGATTTACCGCATGCCCGACGGAACCATCAAGGCAAGACTCAGCAGGGCGAGGCACTTTGTAAAGGACTTTTTAACAAGGAAACAGAAAAATGCGTGATTCCATCGACTTTTCCAAAATGGAACGGATTACGCCTAGGGAAGATTCCTGGGACAAGGTCTGCGCACGGCTCGACAAGGCCGAAAAAGAGCGCACCCTCAAGTTCAGCTTCTTTTCCGCCATTCCCATCGCCGCAAGTTTCCTGCTGGTGGGTTTCAGCCTGTTCCTCAGGTCCATGGACGCCAATGAAACCGCTCCGGCCGTCAAGAACCAGGTCGCCGCATCCGACATGGCTTCAGCCGACGTCGCCGCATCTCAAGCCGACAGCGCCGTCATTCTGAGCAACTGGTACAGCAACCTCGGGCAGAGCGATGCCGACCTGGAATCTTTGGACGAATTTCAATTCATCAGTTATCTCTTAAAAAAGGAGGATAAGTAATGAAAAACTCCGTTAAAATATTCGTGGCAAGCCTCATCGTGCTTGCCTGCGCCGTAGGGTTCTTCCTCGGCACATGCTGCAGTGTGCTCTGTTACCACAAGCATTCTTGCGACCGTATGGACGCTCCCGAAAAAGTGGCGGCAGCGCCACACGAAGGCCATTTCAAGAAAGGCCACGAAGGCAAGGGTTTCCAGAAAAACTGGCCCCACCCGGCCATGTTCGATTCCCTGCTGCAGGTGACTCCAGAGCAAAAGACCGCCCTGGAAAAGCACCGCGAAGAAACCGGCAAGGCCTTCAAGGAACTCCATGGGCAAAAGATGTCTGCCGAAAAAGAACTGAAAGAAGCCCTGGACAGCGGTGACGAAGCTAAAATCGAAGAGGCCAAGGTCAAAATCCTCGACGCCCAAAAAGCCCTGCTGGACAACCGCATCGAAGGCGTCAAGAGCATCAACAAGATTCTCACCAAGGAACAGCAAGAAAAGTTCCACCAGGTTTTGAAAGAGAGCTTCGAAAAGTTTAAAAAAGGCCATCGTGGCAAGCGAGGCCCCCGGGAACGCGGGCCTACACCTCCCCCCGAACGGGAAACCCCGCCCCATGAGGCCCCATAATTCACACAAAATTCCTTGATACGCAACAAGGTCCCGACAAAGCTGCCGGGACCTTTCTTTTTTTCTCAATTTTATTATATTCTTTTAACAAAATAATGGAGGTTTTCATGAGATTTTTCTGGATTCTCGGAATATCGCTTGCAATCACAACCCTTTCAGCCTGTTCTTCAGACAGCCATTCTTCTTCTGAACCCGAGGATACCCAAGACAGTTCGTCCTCCGCCTCCCTGGATGACGTTGACGACATCCTGGACAAAAGTTCTGCTTCTACAGAAAAAGAAGAAACTAAGACCGAAGATGGAGGAGATGAACAAACTATCAAATCGTCCGGTTCCACAGCATCCACCGAAGTAAATGGTCTCATGCGTTCCGCCTGCGACACAAAAGATGGCGAGAGTGTTCTAGAAGCACTGGACGTGGTCAACGAAAAGGCCATCGACCTGTTTGAGGCATTCGCCGACAAGGACTTTGACAAGGGAAAATCCCTCAGTACCGAAGTCAAGTCTGCCTACAAGAAGGTTTTGAACAAGGCTCCCAAAAACTGCAACGCCCAACTGGGTTACGCAGTAGCCTCCATTGTAGACCTGGCCAACAATAAGACTCTGAATGACTTGTACAGCGATTACGATTTCTGGTTTAGCGACTACGGCATCGAAAGTTTGGAAGACTTCACAGACATGATTACCGCCCTTTCCAAAAACAAGAGCTTTACCAAAACCGCTCAGGACGCCCTTGAAAAGGAAGTCGCCCCCACGGTTGATTCCGCCATAACATACATGCAATACATCATGGCTCAAGGCGACTACGCTCTGCAGCTCAGCGACGGTGAAGAAATCCGAGAAATGGACAACAGCGAATTCGGCATCGCCCTTGGCGGCCTGTTCGCCACAAAAGCAGCCATCACCATCGCCACCAGTATGAACCTAGAAATTGACGACAACGGCAAATACGACTGGATCAACAACTTGAATGGCCTCACCGTTGGCGAAGAAGAGCCCTCCGCCAAACAAAAGGCTGCCCTTGTCAAAATCGTGAACCTTATCGGTGCAAACGGAACTTTCACTTCTATTTATAGCAACAAGCAAAAGGATTGGAAAAACGTCCCGAACCTGGTGGATAGTGCCCTTACAGAAATCCGCGCCGCATTCCAGTACAGCCTTGACGAGAGCATGACAAAGGGCAGCCAGAACAACGACTTTTACGTGGTGGGCAAAGGTGCCGACGCAGATATCAGCACAAGCGACGTAAAGAGCATCATCGAGAATCTGGATAAGGGGCTTAAAGCCACCCGCGGTCCCTACGAAGTGACGTTCAAGGGAAAAACCTTCGTGGTCAATGCTCGCAAGTACTTCGAAAATGTGGATGGCGTTAAAAATTATCTACCCTACTATGTTTTTGACGGTAGCGACCTCGAAAGCTTCTACTTTACCGATAAGTCCGGCAAGAATACAGTGTCCCTGCTGAATTTCCTCGACGGGACACTTTCGTTCCCAGACGATGCAGAGCAAGTAGTCTTCTTCAAGGATCCCACCTTTGGCGGAATCTTCCCCGACTTCGAACAGAAAGACGTTTGGGAACTGATTGACAAACTGAAGGGCATCAGATTCAATTTCTGGGACAGCGATGATGAGAGCGGCGGTGCCGTAGAGGTGTATTGTTTCTACCGCGATGAAAACGTCAACACCTTTTATTCGTATGACGATTGTGAGGAATATGGTGTCGGCGGGTGTTACTACGATTGTTACTAACCCTTGCGTAACCTAGCGAAAATTTTCTCGGCGACCCTGCTCATTGCAAACACGGGGTTCGCCTGGAACTCCGGGCTCGTCCAGTGCGACGGGCTTTTTCTGTTGGACTGGAAGGGTTCAAAAGCATCAGCCAAAGGCTGCTCCGCCAGCGACAGCTTGCAGGCAGGGGATTGGGCTTTGGGGGCAAGCGTCGGAAAGAGTCATTACCATCTAAGTTACCGCCGCGACAGCGACCGTAAAAACTATTCCTGGAATTTGAAGACAGGAGAAACTCTCACTACAGGACACACATCCCTTTCCAGGGATTTCAAATTCTTTGGCGTAGATGCCAACATCAACGCACTTCCCGCTATCGGGTTTTCTTCCCGTTTCCACCTTCCCGACTCCTTGCTCTACGCCAAGGCATCCATCAACGCTGGACTCCTTGAACTTTCGGGAATTCACTGGCATTCCGACTGGGAAGAGGATTACGTTCCTACCATTGACGCTACCTACCAATCCACCGCACTCGCCAAAAGTTTTTCTGCGGGAACAAAGCTACTGAGCCACCGACTGCAAGGGGAATTTTTCTACGGGGAAACCTCCCCAGACATCGAAAACCAGTGGGGTTACACCTTCAGCGATTCCTCTGATTTTTTGGGGACGGACTTCCGCTACCTCTATGACGGCGCCAACAACAAGGTCCAACTTTCTTACACCTACCTGTATGCCGATATCCGCCTGTTCGGCCTGATGCGGGAAAACGTCGACGAGGTAGACGAAAAGAGATTCGCCTACCTGCCCCTGGGAATAGACGCCAACCTTTTCCAGGCGGAGTTCCAGCGCAAGTTCCAAGACGGCGACCGATTCACGGCAAGGGCCGTTTACGGGACCCTGGAAATAAACATCCCCTGGGAAAGCAGGCGCTTTTACGAGACCCTGGCCCCAAATCGAGCCTTGAAAAGCTCCACATTAAAGACCCTTTCCTTTAGCATTTTTCAGCGTTCTTTCCGCATATATGGCGACATTGACGGAAAAATCTTAGACGCCAGTTTGGGCTACCAGTGGAACCTGAATGTGGGCCGTTGGCACCTGCTACCCAAGGCAACCCTTGACGGTTTTTACGCCTCTTACATAGCCAAGCTAAACATGCGCAAGGAAAAATCCGGGTTCTTCCACATCAAGCATTCTACCAGCACCTGGCAACAGGAGGGCTATGTCGTCGGAGCATTGGCGGGGCTAAACACCGAACTACAATCCCCGTCAAAAGCCTTCTTTGTCTCCTTCGGCATGGAACAGATTATTCCCCTGCACTTTCACACCGAAAAAGGACCAGACAAAGGACCTGCCGAAGAACCCGAGCCACCCGACATTCCCGATATCAACGAAGACATCACAACAGAAAAGAACAAGGGCAGATCCCTTGCCGAAAAATGGGATTCCTTTTCTTCGCTTGTTTTCCGCAACGGATTTGCGTTGCAAATCCAAGCGGGTTTCAGATTCTAGTTAATCAACCCGCTCTACCCTCGATGGCCTCGCCTCAAACGAAATCGCCGTATCTCTTTCTGGATGCAAGCAAAATCACATAAAGACCAGAGACTTGTAATCTTCATCACTTTTCCGATGCCCTAAAGCGCTATTGCAAAAACAAGGGGGGGGCCTTTTACTTATATTTCGATGTAGGTAAAAACTACTAGAAGGAAAAAACAAAATGAAACTAAAATACTTAGCCATAACGGCATCACTTTGTGCCGCTTTCTTTGCCGCCTGCGATGATTCAGGTATAGCCCCCAAGGAGCACATCGCCGCATACGACACACTTCCAAGATTCTGTGAAGAAAGCGACACCGTCAGGTTGTCAAGCACAGGGAACTTGTTCTATTGCAACAACGGGGACTGGCTGGAAGTTGGCGTCATCATCAACAAGCCCAAGAGTTCCAGCAGCACCGAAAGCAAGCCGAAAAGCTCCGCAGGCGAAGATATTGAAAGTTCCGAAGACGGGGACACTCCCGAAAGCACCGATTCTGAAAGCTCTTCCAGCCGCAGACGCGACAGCTCCAACGCGTCTCAAGACACGTCCAGCGACACAGACGGCGATTCCAGCACATCCACCGGCGAATCTAGCAACAGTTCAACAACCACATCCAGCGCGTCTGAAGAAGACGTAGCTGAGCCGCTTGCCTTCTTGGATGAGTTCTGTGATTGGCAAGACGAAAAGGTATGCGTTATCAAAGACTTTATAGACCCAGACCAAGTTACCGACAGTATCTACGGGAAAAGCTATTTCAATGTTAGCGAATCCATCGCCATGGAAGGACTCGATTCCGCCGGCATAAACGAAGTCGGCGCACTTATGGGGCTTCCCATCGGAGAAAAGGTCACTAGCTATTACAGCATGGCAACTTATACCTCCCATAAGGGCACATCGACAACATACTACATTCTCTTTATGCGCAACGGGAATACCCTCGTCGCAGGTAAGTTCATAGGCTTGCTCAAAGAAAAAATTTCTGCAGTATCCACCTGGCCCACGACCTATTCCAAAGGTTCCCTTTGGAATCTAGACCCAAATGTTGCCTACCAGGTTCAAACCCCAGAAGTGGTTGCATGTACCAATGGAGCCCCCTTTGCTATGGATGACTACGGGGCTGATTGTTTCATGAGCACCGGTGGCTGGTGGTGGGCCTCATCAGCCTTCATTCCCAAAACAAAAACATCCATCATGCCAGCAACATACGATAGTTACGGATATACAGAACTCATCACCACAGACCCATACGACGGAAGCATCATTGACAACGGCAATTACGTTCCCGGCAAGGGTCTCCGTGTAGCACTTGGAGCCGCTGGAGCATCTTCTGCCGAACCAGGAATCGTACATATCGGTTTTAACTGGAAAAAAAGTGACGAACCCCTGGACATCAGTGCTCACGGTGGATTCTGCGTTGCTTATTCTTGGGCAAGTACTAAAGCAACAACACCCATAAGTCTGTTCATCGGTTGGGATTCTTACGAAAACGGAGACGACAACTACTATTATAACCTTCCCGCAGGAACCCATGTCGTAAACATCCCCTGGTCAAAATTCTACAAGGACGGCTGGGATACAAATCAAAAGCTAACAGCCAAAGAGGCCGCGCAAATATCTACATCGGTTATGTTCAGGCTTTCAAGCTTCTCTACTGAAGCAGTAAGCGGGACCTTCCACCTGGCATCCTTGGGTTGGTACGGGGAGTGCGGCTCCGAATATTAATAGAAACGACTTCCAATAAAAGAAGAAGGCGCCGTAAGGCGCCTTCTTCTTTTTCATTAAAAAGGGAGGGAGGGCTATTCTTCTTCGCCCTCGATATCGGCAGCGCCATTGCCATGAAGGGCCACCAGGCGCACACCGTTCAGGGTTAGGTACGGGTCGTAGGTGTCGATCACCTTGCTGTGGCCCATGACCATGCGGCCCCAGCCTCCCGTGGCAAACACGGGAACTTTCTTCTTGCCCATCTCGGCCTTGATTTTGGCCACCAGGGTTTCAAGCTCCGCCATGAACCCGTACAAGAGACCCGCACGGATGGCGTCGTCGGTGTTGTTGGCAATCACGTGTTCCGGCCATTCGATGCTCACCGGCAACAGGCGTGCCGCTTTCTCGGTCAAAACATCCAGACTGGCGCTGATACCGGGAATAATGATACCCCCAGCAAAGCCGCCGTCCTTCATCACGTCGAAGGTAGTGGCCGTCCCCATGTCCACCACAATGGCATCCTTGTAGCCACGGTCCCGGAGAGCGATGATATTGCAGAGACGGTCCGAACCTAGCGAAGCCGGGTTCGGGTAAGAGATAGGACATCCCAGACAGTTGTCGGAACTCACCACCTGCACAGGCCGCTTTAACAGGGTCTGCAGAGCCTTGATCCACGGGCGTTCATGGGCAGGTACCACCGTCGAAAGCCCCACATGGGTAATAGTCGAAGGCTTGATTTCGGAAAAACGGACAAGGCCGCCAATGCGGTTCATCACCTCGTCGCTGGTGGTTTCCTTACGGGTGGTGAGCCGCCAGTGGTCCACCACCTTGTCGCCCTTGAAAATACCAAGAACCGTGTGGGAATTGCCCACATCCACCACAAACGAGAACGTATCCGTCTTTTTCAAATTCTTCATTTAACCACTTGTCATGCCCGGCTTGACCGGGCATCTCCTTTTCTACATAGAGACTATATCCGCATGGAGATGTCGAGGGCTTTTACACTATGAGTCAATGCCCCGACCGAAATATAGTCAAGGCCAAGGGTAGCGATTTCCTTCGCCCGTTCCAGCGTCATGTTTCCAGAGCCTTCCACCAGGCACTTGTCGCCGCTTTCCTTGATAATCTTCAGGGCCTCGGCCATCATCTCGTTGCTCATGTTGTCCAGCATGATTACGTCTACGCCCTTGTTCAACAAGGCCCGCAGCTGGTCGAAATTTTCCACTTCCATTTCCACCATCAGGCCCTGCTTGTTGTTCTTCTTCACCACCTCAAGAGCCTGCAAAACGCCACCAGCCGCAGCGATGTGGTTGTCCTTCACCAACACCATGTCGAAAAGTCCCATGCGATGGTTGGAACCGCCCCCTACACGCACGGCGTATTTTTGCAATGTGCGAAAACCGGGCACCGTCTTGCGGGTGTCCAGCACCTTGGTCTTGCCGCCCTTCAGGGCTTCCTGGAAGGTATGCGCGACAGTCGCCACGCCGGAAAGTTGCTGGATAAAGTTGAGGAGTGTTCGTTCGCCTGTCAAAAGTTCATGGGTGGTGCCGTCCATTTCGGCAATCAGGTCGCCCTTTTTAACGACATCGCCATCTTTCTTGTGGAGTGTCACCTTCACGCTTACCTTCAGTTCCTGGAAAACCAGTTCAATCACAGGGAGTCCTGCCAACACGCCGTCTTCTTTCGCTATCAGGCGGGCATGCTGCCTCTGGTCGGCGGGAATAGTCCATTCGCTGGTCACGTCGCCTGTCCGCACGTCTTCGGCCAAAGCGAGACGGATCATGGTGAGAGCATCTTCGGTAGGAAAAACTGGAGTAGAATTGTCGCCGTACATAATTAATTCGGAATTAGGAATTCGGGGTTCGGAGTTGATGTTAATTCAAAGTTTAGACTTTAAAAACGGATTTCAGATTCCGGAGTAAAGATAGTTCGAATTTCAAAAATCAAATCTAATAATTAATTCCGAATTCATAAATCCGAATTCCGAATTTTACTGTGCTCCTTTTCCGGTCAGTACCACATAGACCGTCCGCACGAGAATCTGGAAATCCAGAAGCAGGCTCATGTTCTCGTAATAATACATATCGTACTGCAGCTTGATTTGAACATCCTCGATGCTGGTGTCATAATGGTGACGAACCTGGGCCCAGCCGGTAAGACCGGGTTTCATTTTCAGGCGCCCAATATAAAAGGGAATCTGCTCACGGAGCTTGCCAATGAATACGGCACGTTCGGGGCGAGGCCCCACCATACTCATGTCGCCTTTCAATACACACAAAATCTGCGGTAGTTCATCAATGCGGGTCTTGCGCAAGAAATGCCCTACACGGGTAATGCGTGGGTCCTTCTTGGTGGCCCACTGGGCCCCGAACTTTTCGGCGTCCGTCCGCATGGTGCGGAACTTGTAAACCGTAAAGGGCTTACCGTACAGGCCGATGCGTTCCTGGGAATAAAAAATGGGGCCGTGGTCATCCAGCTTAATGGCGAGAGCCGCCAATAAACAAACAGGAAGAGAACAAAGCCCAATAATTCCACCAATAACAATATCCAGGAATCTCTTGATCTGCACCTGCCAGGGCGGCATGGCTAAGGGGAAAAGTTCCTGCAGTTCGAACCCGTGAACCAGGTTACTCTTGAACCTGCCATTGACGGCAGGGTAAAGCTCAGGCACAATGTAGATATGCAAGGGAAGTTCGCAAACCCATACCAGCACACGCATGATTTCTTGCGGCGAAGAGCTGTCGTGAGCGATAATAATTCCCGATATATGAAACTTTTTGACCAATGTGGGCAAATCCGAATACTTACCAAGAACCGGGACGTCGCAAAAATGATGGTCCATCACCTGGTAGCGTTCGTCTACAAATCCCACCACCTGCTGCCCCACCTCAGGAGCTTTTTTCAAAGCTTCTGCAATATTCTTGCCGGATTCCGTACAGCCAAGGACCAGCACCTTGTTGGCCCCATAGCCCCGACGGAGCAACGACCTCAGCCCAAGGTACAGCACCATGCGGAACGCAGCGACCAGCACCAATACAAAGACACCATAGACCAAGATCCAGGTAAAGCGGGAACCATAGATGTAGTTGCCAGTCAGGGGAGCACCGGCGGCCACCTTGCCCATAAACTCAGAGCCAAACAGCCCGACAATAATCAGAACAACACCTACAAAAACGGCCCGCAACACCCGCAAGACCTGCAAAGTTCTGGACTGTAAAAGCCACGTGCGGTACAGCCCCGTAAAGGTAAACCAGAACAGCCAGCAGATATTCAGGGCACACCCGATATGCCAGTAGGCATCCAGGGTCTTGGAAGGGTCGAACTTTTCGGCAATCCAGCCGCTATGGAACTGGACCCAGTACGCCAAAACAAAGCAGATTGTCAGGGCGAGAAAGTCCGAAAGGAGCAGGAGCACCCTTTCCAATGTGGCTGCACGAATCATACCGATTTCAAATTACAAAACCAGGTTCCGAAAAACCAGACGCTACACCAAGAAACGGATAACCTGGCTCTTTTCCACGATTTCGGGCAGGGCGTCGATAGCGTCCACCGCCTTCGAGGCCTTGCTGTCCTGGATCTTTTCGGTAATGACCACAATGGAAACCTTGCCCGGGTCCTTCACATTCTTCTGGATGATGGTCTCAATGGAGATGTTGTTATCGGCGAGGATGCTTGTAATCTTCGCAAGCACACCGCAGGCGTCACGAGAGGTAAAGCGCAGGTAGTAACGGGAGGACGTTTCCGAAATCGGCACCAGCGTGGCGGAATTTTCCACATTGAACCAGCCCATGGGGAGCGCCTTGCGGCTGCCCATGTCCACAGAGCGGGCCAAGGACACAAGGTCGGCTACCACGGCAGAGGCCGTCGGGAGGCGGCCAGCACCGGCACCGGTCTGCACCGTTTCGCCCAGATTGTCGCACTTGAGGTAAACCGCATTAATCACGCCGTTCACGTTGGAAAGCAGGTTGTCGTTAGAGACAAAGCAGGGATGCACACGGGCATCCACGCGGTCGCCATCCCGATGATAAATACCGAGAAGCTTTACGCAACAGCCGATTTCCTTGGCAAAGGCGATATCCTGGGCGGTAATCTTGGAAATACCCGTCACATGGATCTTTTCAAAATCCACCCGCTTGCCGCTGCAGAGGCTGGCAAGGAGAGCCGTCTTGTGGGCGGAGTCGATTCCTTCGATATCGAAGGTGGGGTCCGCTTCGGCAAAGCCCAGCTTCTGCGCATCCTTCAGCACCACGTCAAAGTCCAGACCTTCGTCGGCCATGCGGCTGAGGATGTAGTTGCAGGTACCGTTGATGATGCAGCTCAGGCTTTCTACCGTAGAGCCCAGCAGGCCTTCTTGCAGGCTGCGGATAATGGGAATGCCTCCACCTACGGCAGCTTCGAACAGCACGTGCAGTCCGTTCTTGGCGGCCAGGGGGAAAATCTCGTGACCATACTTGGCGAGAAGAGCCTTGTTGGCGGTCACCACGTGCTTGCCGCTTTCGAGGGCAGCCAGAATCCACTTGCGGGGCATGTTGTAGCCGCCGGCCAGTTCCACCAGCACATCGATGTCGTTGCCGGCAATCATTTCGTCGGCGTTGGTCGAAACCTTGTAGCCCTTCGCCTTGTAGGGGGCCACTTCTTCTTCGGACTTGGCGCAAATGCAGGCCAGTTCCAGTTCCACACCGAGCTTTTCCTTGTACTCGGCAATTTTCTGCTCCAGAACCTGGATAACTCCGCCACCGACGGTTCCCGTTCCAATAAGACCAATACGCAACATAAGGCGTCTCCGTTTTTGAATTTTACGGCGGAAAAGATAGAAATTAGTGGTTAGTGGTTAGTGGTTAGTGGTTAGTGATTAGTCAAAAAACGAAGCTTTTCTCATTTGCAATCCTGTTTACTAACCACTGTTTACTGACCACTTTTTCTACATTTCTCATTATGGAACAGGGATCGGTAAATCCAGCCATTGACTCCATACTCACGGAGCAGAGGCTAAAGAACATCGTCTATCCGGCCAGGCTTTTCCGGGCCAGGCTGAACGAGGAATTCTTGCGGGCAAACCGCACCCGCAAGCCGTTCATCTTTGTCCAGATTTACGCCCACCAGTTCGACCTGCTGGGCTGGGCATGGCCGAACCAAACCGTAGAACAGACCTGGCGAATCAGCCTCCTTACCATGTTCTCCCACCTCCGGTTCATCGATGTCATCGGCTACCTTTCCGACGGCAACGGCATCGGAGTCATCCTGCTGAATTCGGACCTTCCCACCCTGGAGAACATCCGAAAAGAAATTCTCCACAGGCTAAACGACGCGGGCCTTATCCAGAACCTGCGGCACAAGCCCAGAAAGCCCATTTTCAAGGCCTACCTGTACACAGGACTGCAAGAAAAAGAAAATCTTGAACTGGCGGATACCATCAAGGAATTCAACAGCACCAACGGCAGTTTCTTCCGTGTTGACCGCCTGAACATGGACCATATCTGGCCACACCCCCACAAGATCCGCTTTCGGCATATCATCAAGCGGTGCGTGGACTTTACAGGCGCCCTGCTGGGCCTGATTATCCTTTCGCCGGTACTTCTTTTCTGTGCCCTGGCCGTAAAAATCAGCGACCCCAAGGGGCCCATCATCTTCAAGCAGACCCGCGTGGGCAAGAACGGCTCGTTGTTCACCATGTACAAGTTCCGCAGCATGTGTGTGGATGCAGAGGAATTAAAGGCCAAGCTTCAGGAACAGAACGAAGTTAAGGGCGGTATGATGTTTAAAATCAAAGATGACCCTCGTATT
>CALATK010000012.1 GCA_937891805.1 uncultured Fibrobacter sp.
CCCCGCCGTCGGCGACCCGAAAAACGGAATTGCCCCGGGAACTCCTTTCGAGGAACTTCCCGAAGACTGGCACTGCCCCCGCTGCAAAAAAGGCAAGGACAAATTCAACAAGGCTTAGCGCAAACGACTTAACCCTGCTGACTTTCTATGAAAAATATCGTCGTCGTAAACGCGAGCCCGCGTAAGGGTTGGAACACAGACACGCTCCTGACTCACGCTTCCAGAGGGGCAGAGTCCGAGGGGGCGACCATCCAGAGGTTCGACCTTTTTCGCCTGGAAAAATACACCGGCTGCATCTCCTGCTTCGGGTGCAAAAAGGAGAAAAACAAGGGGCACTGCATTTGCAGGGACGGCCTTACGCCCGTGCTGGATGCCATTCGCGAATCGGACGGCCTGATTATCGGCTCGCCCAACTACCTCTCCGAAGTTTCTGCATCCTTCCGGGCGCTGTACGAGCGGCTCATATTCCAGAACCTTACGTACAACGTTGAACACTACTGCTGCAACGCGCACCCCGTTCCGGTCCTATTCATTTTGACAAGCAACGCCCCGGATACCTACTATACGGGCTTGGTCGAAAACTACAGGCAAACGCTGGACCGCTTTGTCGGCCCTACCGATACGCTTGTTTGCGGAGATACGCTCCAGCTTAAGGACTACAGCAAGACAGACTGGCCCTGGAACCTTTTTGATGCCGATGCCAAGAAAGTCCGTCACGAGAACGTGTTCCCTAAGGAATGCGAGAAAGCTTTCCAGAAGGGCGCGGAGCTGGTGAGAAAAAGCGCAGGGAACGTTTAACATAGGGGATTTGTCATGACAAAGAGAAAAATCAAGGTTTCCGATTATTCGACAGACATTGCCCATGCTCTGGAACACGGCATTCTGGTCACCACGAAGGCGGATGGCAAGGTTAATTCCATGGTTGTCGAATGGGGCCATGTAGGGCGCATCTGGAACAGGCCCGTGTTCGTGGCTTACATCCGGGACTCCCGCTACACCCGTGAACTTCTGGACAAAAATCCCGAATTTACGGTAAACATCCCGGTTGGCCCCTTTGACAGGCGCATTATCGCCGTGTGCGGCACCAAAAGCGGTCGCGACATGGACAAGATTCATGAACTGGGCCTTTCTCCCGTTGAACCGGAATGCATCTCGGTTCCTGGCCTCAAGGAAATGCCGCTGACGCTTGAATGCAAGGTGATTTATCGCCAGGAACAGGATTCCTCGATGCTCCCCGAAGATATCCGCCGCTCGTTTTACAGCAGGGAAGGGGGCGACCACATCAGTTTCTTTGGCGAAATTGTCGCTGCTTACGTGATTGAAGACTAATCAGAAAGCTTTAATAATAAAGTAAATTTCAAAAACAACCTTTTACCAGGAGAAACACAATGACTAAAATTGAATTCTTGCAGGAACTCGCCAAGGGCCACCTTTGCCTGATTGAACAGATTGGCATGGAAAACTACATCATCGAAATGCTGGGCGAGTAAGGGGAATTTATGACAGAAAAAGACAAAATTTTAAGTGCGATGAAAAAGGCGGGGGAACCCCTGAACGCAGGCAAAATTGCCGAACTCACGGGACTTGAACGCAAGGCTGTGGACAAGGCGATGGCCGAAATGAAAAAGGACGGAAGCATCGTGTCCCCCGTACGTTGCAAGTGGCAACCAGCCTAAGGATTCACAAGATGATTTACGATTACAGTATTACAACCGGTAGGGGCGAGACGCTTAATTTGTCCGATTTTAAGGGTAAGGTTATCATGGTGGTGAATACCGCCACGGGCTGCGGATTCACGCCTCAATATGCTCCGATTGAACAGATGTACAAGGATTACCATGGACAAGGGCTTGAAATCCTGGACATTCCTTGTAACCAGTTCGGCGCGCAGGCCCCCGGAACGGACGAAGAAATCCACGATTTCTGCACGGTGCACTATAACACCACCTTCCCCCAAATGAAAAAGGCCGATGTAAACGGCGAAAACGAACTGCCGCTTTACACCTACCTCAAGTCCCAGAAGGGTTTTGAAGGCTTCGGTGAGCACAAGTACAAGGAACTTCTAGAAAAGAAGTTCGCCGCCGTGGACCCCGACTGGGCCAAGAAGCCGGATATCAAGTGGAACTTCACGAAATTCCTTATCGATAGAAAAGGAAACGTGGTGGCAAGGTTCGAACCTACTGCAGACATGAAGGACGTAGAGAGATGCGTCCAGCAGCTCCTTCAAGAAAAATAAAAACGAAAAGTCCATGCGCCCTGCGAGTCGTCTGGACTTTTTTTGAAACAACGCTTGCGAATTTATATGAACACAGACCGCATACTGCCTGTTAAACGAGAACACCTGCTGTTGATGCAGGTCCTGTGCTGGCTTGCGCCCGGAATCAAAATCCTGGTCACCGGTATAAAGGCCCTGTTGCAGGTGGGAACAGAAAATCCCGAAAGAATATGGTGGCTTGCGCTGATTGCAATTGCGGTGACGGTCGCCTTTTCGGCGATGTTCCATAAATTTATCATCCGTTACACAAAACGCATCCTCGGTTTTACGGAACGCAAGAAATCGCTGTTCGCCTTTTTCGACCTCCGGGGGTATATCCTCATCTTTTTTATGATGGGGCTTGGAATTTCCCTCAAGCTTATCCCCGGAATCCCCTCGGAATTCTTCGCGGGCTTCTATCCCGGCCTCGGAACTGCCCTTTCTATCGCCGGAATCCGGTATTTGGCCAGCTGGAGGAAAGCCTTGAAGGCGGAAGCCCGCAAGTGCGACGGTGACTCTCTGTAGATGATTTATTCAAAAAAATTGAACGAGAATACCAAGTTTTCCCGTCACCCTTTCGCGCTCGCGCAACATGAATAAACTGTTCTTGAACGATGTCAGGCTCCCCGCTTGTTGATACGCAAACGGCATAATGCCTTAAAGAACTTCCTGGGAACAAATTACACCATTCAAGAGGTCGTCGTTTTCTGCAACGACAATGTCTGCGTCAAAGAAAAAGTCTTGCATTGTCCCATCTACATGCTGATGTTTCTGAAAAACGAAAAAATTGATTTGGGAACATATAAAGTAGATTTACGCGGGCTGGCCAAACGTGCTAATCGCAGCAAATAAAATCCGACAAACCTGGAAATTTGCTTAAATGTGGATAAGATATAATGAAAATTGAAATAGCAAACATAGAAGATGTCCCAGAAATTTTAAACCTTCAGTACAAGGCGTTTCGCCCCGTTGCCGAAAGCCTGAATTGGCCCGATGCTTCGAACTTAACTGAAACTGTGGAACATGCTCGCGAGGAATTTCCGAAGTACACGACTCTCAAGATGCTCTCCGATGGCGGAAAAATCATCGGCGCTGGCCGCGTAACGAAGTACTTGAGGAAGTGATTAGCTTTTTTTTGTTCTTTTTTTCCAAACTCATAAAAAAGCATGCATCTAGTTCACAGGGCAATATTTGCAGTTCCTTGGAAATCATTTGTAATCCGTTTTCTAAATATTCATATGTGGTGTCATCTTGGAGAGCGGAAGGCCCAGGAACAAAATTACAACCGCAATTTTCTAAAACCTTAATAACTCTGCTGTCAATGGGAATTTCATATATAGACAAACCTAGCCATTGTAGAAAATTACGAGATTGTTTTAAACCGAGACCTTTATACTTCCCACTTTTTAAATAGTTTAGAACTTGCTTCTCATCCTCTTGAGAATGATCTTTTTTTAGAAGAGTTAGTTTTTTTTCAAGTGTTTCCCATTCTCCTAATTCCCATTCTTTTATAATAAGAATAAGCCATTCAGCAATTTTATTGTATCTTCGGAGGTTGAATCTTTTTAATTCTTCTGGAATAAAATCATAATTGTTTTTGCAGTAGTTAAAATCAAAGAGCAATGAGTTTGATTTTAGTAATTGGTCTGTTGGAGAGCCTTCTCCAGATTTTTGTTGTGATGTTATTTCACAACCAATTAATACCTTCCAAACATTGTTTTTTGAAAGGTCAATTCCCTTCTTTTCAATGTTTTTGGTTTTTCGTTCCTTTGCGAGTTCAGAATCTTTATTATCGATTATTACTTTTCGGATGTTTTCTAAAACAGTATTGTCGATTGTCCAAATGGATTTCATTTTTATTGTCTCGTTTGATAAAAAAATTAAGATAAATACCAATATAGTGAATTTAAACCATGTAAACGACTATTATAGCGTCGGCCACAACCGATCAAGGCGAGTGCCGCGGCCATACTTGTATGGCCATGGTTGAACCGTAAGGTTGGCGCTTGCGCCAGGATGGGGAGGGTGCAGGGCCACTCCCGCATGTTTTTTTTCTACATTATCCCCCGTACAAGTATAAGGACACGCTTATGAATATTCTCGTCGTTGGTAGCGGTGGTCGCGAACATGCCATCGCTCTTGCAGTCAAGAAGTCGCCGCTGTGCGACACTCTCGTGTGCGCTCCGGGCAACCCGGGCATGGCTAACCTCGGCAAGTGCGTGCCGGTGGATGTGGCCGACCCGAAGGCAATCGCCGACCTCGCGGTTGCCGAAAAGATTGACCTCGCGGTCATCGGCCCCGAAATTCCGCTGGTCGCGGGCGTGGTGGATGAATTCCGCCGTCGCGGGCTGCGCGCTTTCGGCCCGACTGCGGCTGCTGCCGCGCTCGAAGGCTCCAAGGCCTTCAGCAAGGATATCATGAAGAAGTACAACGTGCCGACGGCAGCCTTCGAGACCTTCACCGATCTCGCCGCCGCCAAGAAGTTCCTCGCCGAACACCCGGCTCCGATCGTGGTGAAGGCGTCGGGCCTCGCTGCGGGCAAGGGCGCTATCGTCTGCATGACGGACAAGGAAGCGAACGACGCTGTCGAAGAAATGCTCGGCGACAAGGCCGTCTTCGGCGAATCCGGCAAGACGGTCGTGATTGAAGAATTCATGGACGGCGAAGAAGCCTCCATCTTCGTGGTTTGCGACGGCAAGGACTACGTGATTCTCTCTTCTGCCCAGGACCACAAGCGCGTCTTTGACGACGACAAGGGCCCGAACACGGGTGGCATGGGCGCCTACAGCCCGGCTCCGGTCGTGACGGACGCTCTCCTCGACGAAGTGAAGAAAACGATTATCGAACCGACCCTCAAGGGCATGGCCGCCGAAGGCAAGCCCTACACGGGCGTGCTCTACGTGGGCATCATGGTGACTGCGAAGGGCCCGAAGGTCGTGGAATACAACTGCCGCCTCGGCGACCCCGAATGCCAGATTGTGCTTCCGCTCTACGACGGCGACGTGCTCGCTCTGTTCGATGCTGCCGAAAAGGGTGAACTTGCAAAGCTCGGTGCCCCGAAGGCTCCGAAGGGCAGCTCCGCTATCGTGGTGCTTGCAAGCGCCGGTTATCCGGGCTCCTACGAAAAGGGCAAGGTCGTCACGGGTATCGAAGAAGCCGAAAAGAACGGCGCCCAGGTGCTCCATGCCGGTACCAAGATGGTCGATGGCAAGCTGGTCACGAACGGTGGCCGCGTGTTCGGCGTGGTGGGCCATGGCGAAACGCTCCAGGCCGCTCTCGACATCGCTTACGAAGCCGCCGAAAAGGTTCAGTTCGAAGGCAAGTTCTACCGCAAGGACATCGGCAAGAAGGGACTTGCAAGACTCGCCAAGATGGGTAAATAAAAAAAGGAATTGAAAATGCAGATTAATGAAGTTCCGAATGCGAAGGTCGGTATCGTTGCGGGTAGCAAGTCCGACCAGGAAACTGTAGACAAGATCACCGCGGTGCTGAACAATCCCCAGCTGATGCAGCAGTGTGGGAATTCAACATCCTCTCCGCGCACCGCACCCCGAACGCCACCGCGAAGTATGCTCGCGAAGCCGCCGGGCGAGGCCTCCAGGTCCTCATCGGTGTTGCTGGCCTTGCTGCAGCCCTCCCGGGCGTGCTCGCAGGGCACACGATTCTTCCGGTCATTGGCCTGCCCTGCGCCGGCGGCCCGCTCAACGGCGTCGATGCCCTGCACTCCATCGTGCAGATGCCCCCGGGAATCCCGGTGGCAACGGTCGGCATCGGTAACGGCAAGAACGCCGGTTACCTCGCCGCCCACATCGTCGCCATCGCAGACCCCGCAGTTCGCGAAAAGCTCGTCGCCTACCGCAAGAGCCTCGGAGATATTGAAGGGTAGTGGTTAGTGGTTGGTGGTTAGTGGTTGGTGGTTAGTGGTTAGGAATAGCACTAAGTTTTGCTTCAAGGTCGCCGCGCTTGTGGCGGTCTTTGTTGCTGCATGTTTCGCCGGTGAGCCGAACCTTCCCGAGGTGAACGCCCCGTGGATGAAGGGCGAAAAGCTGACCTTCAGCCTTGGTTGGGGGTTCATTACGGCAGGTACTGCGACTCTCGAGGTCAAGCCGATTGCTGGCGGCAAGACGGAGTTCCTCACTTTTGCTACTGGCAACAAGACCATCAACAAGATTTATCCGGTGGCTGACACCATCTATACCCGCGTGCGCAACAAGGGCCTTATGACCGAGGTGTTTCGCAAACATCTTCACGAAGGGAGCTACCACAACACTTCCGTGATCCGCTTCGACCGCAAGGGCGAGAAGGCTTGGCTTTCGGACACAGTCTTTACAGACATGAAAACTCGCAAGGTAAAGCGCTCTGCCGATACGGCAGTCGCTATCCAGGGTATGGAACACAGTATCATGTCAGCGTTTTACCTGGTGCGGACGCTCCCGCTCAAGGTGGGGGAGACCTCTCGGTTTTCTGCAGTGAGTGGGAAAAAAAGGTATGAACTAAAAGTGGTGGTTCATGGCAAGGAGACTCTAAAAACAGATGTTGGCACGGTAAATACGCTCAAGGTGGAGCCTATGCTGGATGGCGATGGTATTTTCAATTCCAAGGGACGGATCTTTATCTGGTTTACAGATGATGAACGACGGGTTCCTGTATTGATGGAATGCGAAATCGCCCTGGGTTCCATAAAGGCCAGTTTGAAAAAAATGGAATGATTTCGTATGCTAATATGGCGAAATTATGCAGAATACGCGGAAATGAAGCTTTTTTTACACAGATAGAATAGAAAAAAGGCGATAAATAAGTTATATTCCAAGGACGATTTACTAATCAGAGGCTTTTAATGTTTAAAAAATTGTGCTTGACTCTTTGCCTGACGGCATTCCTTGCTTGGGCCGACGAGTTTGATGATTTTGATGATGACGCTGGTGCTGTTTCTGCCGCCAATACCGAGGCTGCCGCTCCAGCGGAGTCCGCCGGTGCTGGTTCGGACGATGAATTTGAAGAAGTCGAAGACTCTCAGATGAGCCGTTCCAAGAGAGAGGATATGGAAGCTCGCAAAAAGTTTGAAGAAGACCAGCGGGCTGATGAATACGCAAACTCTCTGCGTCGTCGAGATTGGCTCAAAGATCGCCTGATGTTGCAGATTGGTATGGGTTCTCGTTATCCGTTTATGGGTGAAACCGGTATGGGTATGGGCTTTGGTGCCGGTGCTGAATATATCACCCGTTGGCATTTCGGTCTTTATGGCTCCTTTGGTTTCCTCCCCAAGGGAACGGACACGGACTTTGACGATATAGAATTGGAAGGTGGTACGGGCTACAAGGTGGGTCTTAACTATTACCTGTTCCCCAAGAACCCGTTGCATTTGGGACTTTCTGTTTCTTATGGTACTGTGTATTTTGACCACAATGTCAAGCCAGACGACGGAATCCGTCCGTTAATCAAGGTGGATGGTTTCCAGTTCGATGCAATTATTGCCTACCTGACCAATGAGTGGTATTATCTCCAGTTCTCCTTCGGCATGTATTATGCTCCGAAACTTGCTAAGAAGGATGAGTCTAACCCCAGCCTTCGCTGGACAGACAAAAGACAGGAGGCTCTGGAGTCTGCCGTGGTTAACGAAGACGGTATGAGCAAAACGGGTATTGTCTTCGGCATCGCCATTGGCTATGCACTTCCGGAATTCTTCCCGGACGATACGGAAAAGCGCCGTCGTGAACGTGAAAAGGAACGCGAACGTTCCGGCCGCTAGTTGCTAGTAGAAAAAGCCCACGGATGTGGGCTTTCTTTTTGTATGAACCGAAAACCACCAGCTGGGCTGGTGGTTCTAAAGAAGCCTTCTGGCGGTGATG
>CALATK010000013.1 GCA_937891805.1 uncultured Fibrobacter sp.
AAAAATTGCAAAGACAATGAGAGATACTTTAAGAGGTGAAGGAATCAAAGGCTCCCGTAACCCAGCAGATGGCAAAAACGCCTAACAAAAAGTTCATGCTAGTAAATGCGTTCGGCAAAATAAAACGAGACTTTCCCACGATCAACTCCTTGTTTTTACAACACAAATCTAAAAATTTAATTCAGGACAGATCCTAGTTCCGAAAACCGAAATCCGAAATCATTTTACGGCCTGAATTTCCCACAGCGCCTTCACTCCGGCGGCAACAATCAAGTGCTGCGGCGGTGCGTAGGGGTTCTCTTCGGTGGGGAAATTGGTCCAGTGTTTGGTGGAGAACTGGTAGTACTGGGTTGGCCTGTACATGACCGGAAGTACCGGTATGGTTTCCATGAAAATCTTGTTCAGTTCGCGGTAGGCGAGAGTCAGTTCGGCTTCGTCGCGGATGGTGGGGATCTTGTCCAACAGTTTATTTGCCTCGTCGTTGCTGAAACGACCCTGGTTGGAGAAGGCATCCTCGCCCACAGGTTTGAGCCCGATGGGACCCATGATCTGGGAGAATCTTGTCCAGGGTGTTGCAGCGGAGAGCTCAGCCGTCTGGGTCTTCATGGCGAGGTCGAAGGTCCCCAAGCGCAGGTCCTTGTCCCACACGCCGTAGTCCACGAAATATTCTTCGGCAGGAATGCCGATTTCCTGGAAGGTTCCGGCAATGACCTTGATGGCGTCTTCCCAGTCGGTCCAGCCCTGGGGGCATTCCAACTTGATGGTGCGGACGGGGCTGCCATCGGGGTCCAGAAGAGCGCCTTCGGCATTCCAGGAGTAGCCCGCATCCTTCAAAATGCTACGGGCCTTGTCCAAATCGAATTCATATCCATATTTTTCGGCATCATCTTTATTGAAGAATTTGCTTTCTGTACCGAAGGGCAGAATAAAACCAGATTGCATGGCCGGTGTATAGTTGGATATAGCACGCGCCTTGACTTTTTCGAAGTTGATGCTATGTGCAAGAGCTCTGCGGAAGGCCACATCACTAAAGGGCTTTTGATGATGGGCTATCAATAACGTAGTAATGGACCCGGGCTGGTGGTACGGTTCGTTCCTGCTCCAGGCGCGAATACTGTCCTTAACCTTGTCCCAAATACGGGGAAGGAAAATGGAAGATACGTCCAGGTTACCCTTGACCATGGCACTGTTGAAGTGGTTGTTGCCGTTGTACAAGGAGTGGATGATGTATTTGGGGGCGGGCTTCTTGCCGCCGTGCTTTACATTGCCCCAGTAATTGTCATTCCTTTCCAGGACAATCTTGTCGGGGGAGAATGTTTTTAAGTCGTATGGTCCGGAAACTACGGGATTGGAGTCGTTTTTAAATGCCGTGACCTTGGCCATGTCATATGTTTTATTGCTTACGGCATTTAGGACAATGGGACCAAAGACTTTTTTGGGGAGAATGGAGGTTTCCGCTATGGCATTTAGGAGAATCAGGGGGTTCCGATTCTCTTGATTTAAGGAGAATGTAATGTTGTTGTTGCTGTCTGCAGAAATCTTCTTGATATAGTTCCAGTTACCATGCCTTGGGGTGGGTAGGATTGAATCAATGAAGAAAGAAAAGATAACGTCATCCACGGTCACTGGTTCGCCGTTATTCCAGTTGGCCCGTTCGTCTAGATGGACGATGACGGCATCGTCAGTCTGCTTGAAACTGTCGGCAAGCATGGGTTCCAGTTCGCCATTAAGCTGGTTGTAGGTAACCAGGGTCTCGTACATGAGTCGAACGTTCCCGTCGATAGGGAAATTGGGGTCGTAGTCCAGAGGGTTGAACGTTGCCGGAGGTGCCCAGTCGAACCCTCCAATATAGAGGGTCTCACTTCTTGGGTATTCTTGCTGGCTCTGGACAACCTCTGAATTTTCTTCGGTCTTGCAACCGGAGAAAGTAATCAGAACGCCTGTAAGGGCAAAGACGCTTAAAACCTTGAAAAATGTCAAAATCTTCATCCTTCTAAAAGACAATTACAACATATTATAGAAATGTAATGTTTTTTCAAAGGAAAAACCACTATTTTGAGGCTAAAAGCAGTCTAAATCGGAGTAAAAATGGTTGAATTTTACCATTTAGAGTGAAAATCCGTACAACAACCTTTTAGAGGAGGCGCTAAAGAGAGTCTTGTTCAGGATAAAGGGGGTTCCTGCTCCACCGGGCGTGCTGAAACGGTGGACTATTTTCCCATCAGAAAGGGATATGGCGACAACTTCGTTACCCTGGTCTAGCCAGGCTAGGCCATCTTCCACAAAAGGTTTTGAAAAGATGGAACTTTTCCCCTGGAATTTCCATAGGGGCGTTCCAGAGATGGTATACAGAAGTAGACTTTGGTTTGCAAGCCCCACTAGGACGCAATTTGTCCCCTTGTAGGGGAACGCCTGAAGCGATGCTATTGGGGACTCCATCAGAATTTGTAATGGCTCCTTGGCTGGGGTCCTTGCATCATAAATGAGAAGCCTGTTGTTGTTGGTGGCAAAGACTATAGCGGAGTCGGCAGGGGTCATTTGTGAGATGCCTGCCTGGATCCGCCCTGATTCCTGCTTGATTTGTCCAGATCCTTCCCATAGGTGGGTGATGTTGCCTTCTAGGCTGGCCGTTATAATTTGGGAGTCGTCCCTTGCAAAAAGGAACGGTAGGTCAAAAATCTTTCTAGACCAGGCCAATCTTCCATCGGGCCTAGTGAGTTTCATTAGGAATCCGTTCCAAGTAGAAATATAGATGGTTTCTGGTTCTAGCGTAATGTTGAAAGCCTTTCCGGGAAGTTGAATGGTCACCTTTTTCCCGTCCTTGCTCAGGTCGTAAATATTCAGGCTGAATCCGGAAGCCAATGCTAGGGACTTTTCATCACTGCTGATAACAGGGCTGTTGTCCATCTTAGACAAAGTCCTTGTCCAACGGAGTTCGCCGTTTTCGGCATTGATGCAAATTAAACGGTTTGCTGCCGGATCCACTGTGAAGAGATTCTTTTTGCTGCCGAAGAATTGAGGATATTTTGTTTTCGGCGATATGTTTAAGAGGCTTACGAATTTGGCCCCAATGGCTTTCCCATAGCGTCCAAGTACAAGTGGTGTTACCTGGGGATTGCTGACAGATAAGCGTACGGCTTCGGCCCATGCTTTCTGCCGTTCCTGTTCCTTGCCCTGGGTGTTTTCTAGTTGCAGGGCTTTGAAAAGCCATGCTTCGGCATTGCCTGGCTCCAATTTTAGCAGGGAATCTAAAACTGATGTGAGCTTGTCCCACTGGGCGGTTTCTGCCAGTATTGCGGCCTGTTGCGAAAGCAGGCTCGATGCAAGGGGTGTCTTGCCATAATAATTTGGAGCTATGCCTTGTAGGTTTTGTCCGTCAAAATTTAAATAGGTGTTTCCGTCAGTGAGGATAGGGGCCGTAACAATGGGCTTTGCAAAGTTGAAGTTCCAAAGGGGGCGAAGCAGGGTGTCTACCACAATAAGAGCCCCTTCGCTAGTAAATAGTCCGAGAGTTCCCTTTGCTAATGGGTGGATCCTGTCTGCATCGCTTCGTGTAACTGAAACAGGGGTTCCTGTATTGAGGTTCACCAAAGAAATACGGCCTGAAGCCTCAAGTACTGCAATTTTTCCTTCAAAGGGAACAATGTTTTCTATGGTATTAAACGAAACTTTCCAACGAGGCTCTGTACCCTTGAGTAGGTTGTAACAGAACAGGTTTCCTCCTGAGTAGAATATGATATTATCCTTTGTAATGGTTACCTTTTGAATGGCGTCGTATTGGCTAATGGTAAAGGATTCTGAAAGATTTTCGTCAGACAAAAAATGAAGGGCGTTGTCTGGACAGTTTAAAACAAAATGTTCTATAGGTGCGTAATAAGATTCCACGATGCATTCGTTGTATTTGTCGCTTGATTGCTCTTGTTCGCCTTTTTTATTGACTAGGGCAATGGCATAATCCCCTTGGATCAGGTTTTTTTTGTTGCCAGTGACGATTCCTTTAGGGTTTCTTAGAGCAAAGGCTTTTGCCTTGCGAACGTTGTTAAATGGCTTAAAACGAAGGCTGTCTTTTTCTGGTAAAAAGAACCATATTCCAGTATTGTCTATTTTCAGCAATTCGGCATTGTTTGCTACATTGTCGGAAACTCTAATAAGAGAATCGTTTTTGATTTTGTATATGTTTCCATCTTGTAGGTGAATGTAAGACGGGGATCCCTCAAAAATTTTAAGTATAGGGGACTTCAGATGAAGGGCGTTTTTTTGGATGGTTTCTGGAGAGCTTTCGGTTGCTGCGATTCTTTCGGAAAGCCAGTAGGCTTTTCTCGTTATCGAAGTTTTTTTGAGACTTTGCTTATAATAGAGATTTGCAGATTGCGTGTTGCCTGCTAGTTCTTGAATCTTTCCGAGGTAAAAACTCGCTTGTTCCTTGTCTTCGATGTCGCCTTCACTAACGACCTTTTCTAAAATGCCTACGGCCTTTGAAAAATCACCTTTCATTTCAAATAGATATAAGGCTTCTTGGATCGAAGATTCCATTTTTTCGGCCGATGCAAACGATGCAAGCCCGCATAACCACACAAGCATTATTGCCGTGCGTATTACGAAATGTCCTATGTCCAATCTACGGTTCAGCATTTTTTCGGTCATCAGTTTTCAGTCGTATCTCATAACTCACTACTCGTCACACATCAAACTTATACCCTGCTCCTCTGATAGAAAGAATGATTTTGGGGTTGGCTTGGTCATCTTCTAGTTTTTTGCGAAGGTTCACGATATGGTTGTCAATTGTTCGGGTAGAAGGCATGTTGTCGGTGGTGTAACCCCAAATATCTTGCAGTAGGTCTTCTCGTAGAACGACCTCACCTTTGTGCTGCCAGAAATACTTGAGAATCTGGAATTCCCTGGCGGACATTTCTAGGGGGACGCCTCCCTTGGTGGCTTCGTATTTTTTGAAATCCAGGTGGATGTCTGCAAAATCTACTACATCAGAAGGCGCTGCTGTTTGTGTAGGGGGGGCGTCTGTATCAACCCTACGAAGGAATGCCTTAACTCGGGCCAAGAGTTCCAAGATGGAGAAGGGCTTGGTTACGTAGTCATCTGCCCCCATCTCGAGTCCGGCTACCTTGCTGGTTTCTTCGGTCTTGGCTGTAAGCATGATGATGAATGTCTGCGGGTGTTTCTTGCGGATGACACGGCAGACCTCGAACCCGCTCTTCTTTGGAATCATCAGATCGAGGATTACCAGGTGCGGCATAAAGGAATCCGCCTTGGCGATGGCTTCTTCGCCATCGGCTGCGGTTTCCACGATGTAATTTTCCAACTCAAAGTTGTCTTGCAGACCGAGCCGGATGATTTCTTCGTCTTCTACGATGAGGATCTTGTGTTGCATATTAATCCACCTTTCTAAATCTAACGGTAAAGTTGGAACCTTTACCGGGCTTGCTCACCAGAGAAATGGTTGCTTTGTGTGTCTCTGCCACACGTTTTACAATGGCGAGTCCAAGTCCAGAGCCTTTTGTGCTACGGGTCATCTCGTCGCCAACCCTATAAAAATCATTAAATATATTTTTTTGTTCCGAAGAAGGGATGCCTACGCCCGTGTCAATTACTGAAAATACGGCGCGGTCGTCTTCGTTGTAAACCTTGATTTCAATGTCGCCGGGAGCATTGGTGTATTTAATCGCATTTTCTATTAGATTCTGCGCTAGGCTATAAAGTGCCGTGTAATCGCCCATGACATATACGTTGGGGTCAAAATGGGTTTTGAAAGAAAGTCCCTTTTCGACGCCAATATCTTCTACCGCTTCAAAGACTTTCTTGGCGCATACAGAAAAATCTAATTTTTCCCACTTGAATGCACCTGTACCGTGCTCCATGCGTGTGTAGTTTAGAATAGCTCCGATCAGGTTTTCTAGTCGGGAGGCTTCCTTGTTGATGAGTCCAGAGTATTCTTGGACTTTTTCGACTTTCATGACACGCCCTCTAGCCATCATTTCGGCGAACATCTTGATAGAGGTGAGGGGCGTTTTCAATTCGTGAGAAACGCTAGAAAGGAAGTTTGCCTTCATGGCCAAAAGCTTGTGTTCCTGAATAAAGAAACGTAGCATAAAGAAGGAGCCAAATATCACCGTAATGAGGGAGAAAAACAAAAGGCCATACATCAGGAGCATTCGATGCCTGGATTCTTTTCGGATTTCGCCTACATCTTTTTCGTAAAGACATAATTGCCACGAAGGGGCCGTGCTAAAGAAGACTTGCGAAATGGCATTTGCACTGTCCGGGATAGCTCCGAGTAAAAGTGAATCCTTTGCATCGGTAATGGAAAAGGGAATGTTGTTCCAACGCTGAGCAACATTTCTTAATTTGTCTATGATACGATGTTGGTAAGCCGGCTCATCTACCTTGGCTATGACAACTTGATTTCCCGACAACATTGGGTACGATAATCT
Source organism: uncultured Fibrobacter sp. (assembly GCA_937891805.1). GTDB lineage: Bacteria > Fibrobacterota > Fibrobacteria > Fibrobacterales > Fibrobacteraceae > Fibrobacter. The sequence continues at coordinate 6,447 of CALATK010000013.1, forward strand.
GAAAAGAGTCAGACCGTCTTCTGATTTGAACAGTACCCCCGACTTGGAGGCATTTTCACTGTGCAATGTTTTTTGGAATAGTTCTTGATTGCGGATAAGGATGTCGGTGTAGTTTAATTGGCGGTTAAAGTTGGATCTTAGGTTCCAAAAGGCTTCTCGTTTTTCTTGTTTCAAACTTTCAAAAGAAAGAATTTGGGTAAAGGCGGATTCAAAGAAAAATCTTGTGGAGGGAATGTCTTCGATTGTGCTTTCTTGCAAGAACTGATTTAATACTGACAGACAGTAGTCCTCGGCTTCCTGGTGCTTTCTCATTTTGACCAGGATTTCAAAATGGAGCAGATTGACGGAGCGGGTGAGGTTGGGGTGCAGGTATCCTTTTAGGTTAGGAACGCTTTCTAGAGGAATCAGCATCCGCAGGGCCTTGTAGTATTGCTTGGTCTTGTAGGCTAGGCGGATTAATCCTATAACGTTTTGAACTTGCTCGTCCAGTTGTTGTAATGGAATTCTTGGGAGGGTTTCTCTAGAATACTGGATTTCCTGGAGATCCCCCCCTTCCCGTTCGCTCTGGAAAAGCGCTTTTTCCAACGGCGAAGGCTTGATATCGGAGAAACTTCTTTCCGGAGAAAGTAACTTGGATGAAATATCTGGATAGACTAGCGTCCCGTTGTTGTAAAGGAAGATGGCCTCAACGCCCTGTACATCCTTGAAGTTTGCGGCATTGCCAAATTCAAGCAGACTTTTGGGAAGCTCGTACAAGAACAGTGATGCGGCTTTTGTTTCTTGGAGTATTTTGCTCTGTTCTTTTTCGAGAGCTTCTTCTAGTTCCTTTTGTAGGGAAACTCTGTTCTCGTCGAAGTTTTTTTGGATAAGAAAGTTCTCGTTCTGAATATTGCGAAAACTTAAATACGAAAGAATCGCCATCGGCAAAACGATGGCTCCAGCAAAAAAGCCAAAGAACAGGAGGTTGTTGCGTGAGATTCTCAGCCGTCACCTCCTAACTTTAGAAGGGAAGGTGCGACGATATACTGGGGAACAGCAATATGAGAACGCTGGTCCCCATCAGTAAGGTGACCAAAGAAAAAGCTAATGCAGATATGGCTATCAGTGTTTTTGTCACTTGGTTAATTGTGCCTTGTGGGTAACGGAAACCTTGTGGCCCATTTCCACGCGGCGGTTGTTGGAGTAAATTTCTCGAATGAGTACGGCTGCTTCGTGGTCGGTGGCTCGGGCAATGATGCCTCGGCCAAGAAGACGGGGCGGAATGCTTTCGTCGGATTTGTCCTGTTCCCAGATGGCGATGGCATCTCCGGTACGGAACTTGTCCTCTTTGCCTTTGTCAATGAGCACGTAAGAGTAGGCTCCAATAATCAGCATGGGGTCCATAGAATAACGGATTGTTGCCATCTCTTCGATGTCTGCTTTCTGTTCCTTTCCATAGCCGCTCACATTCAGGACTTTCGGAGCTTTTTTGACACGGGCTTTGGATTGGTTAATCTTGATTTCTCTGAAGCTCTGCACAATTTGTGCACGGGACAAGGTGTCGCCAACGGCGGTAATTTTTGCAATGCCCGAAAGTCTAAGCATGGCGTAGGTGTCAAAGCTCTTTCCATGGGTGCCGGGGACTTCGATAGCTCGTGCATCCAGGATTTCTATCAGGTCTCCCTTCTTTGCCTTGATATCGGTCTTTTTGCCGATTCCAACCACCACTTCCATTTCGGGAATGTGGAGAATGGGTTCCTTCCGTTCGCCGGAACGGATGGAGAAGAACCGGTCATCTTTTTTCAGCTGTTCTACATCATAGATTTCAGGAGCGAGAATCTGGTAATAACCGTTGAAAATTTTCGGTGCCGGACGCTGCTTGTAGTAGTAAACGTCATCTTTCTTGGTCTTTTTGGGGCGCTTGTCGCGATTGCGCAGGTCACCCAACATGTTTTCGAAGTCACCGTTCCGAGCATCGCCTTGGTCGCAACCTACGGCAGAAACGCCCTTAGGGAGGTTGGTGTCAGCGATGGCGCCACCGCAGGGGTAGCGGTTCTGGGTGGTGGGGATCGCTACAGGTTCTTCTCGGGTGCTGTCCCCGAAGTAGATGGAGTCACCTGGATAAATCCAGTGGGGGTCCTGGATATGCCTGTTGTTTTCCCACAGGTCGGGCCAGGCGAAGGGGTCGTTCAGGAATTCGTCACTCAGGTCCCAGAGGGTGTCGCCTTCCTTGACGATATAGGCAGACGCAACCAGCACTCCCAGACCGAGGCACAAAGTCGCAGTTTTCAAAAATCCCATAGTAATCCTTGTAACTCTTTGAACGTGAACAAGTTATGTAATAATTTAATCTTTTCTTTGCCTAAAAGTAGGGGCTTTTTGCACAAAAAGTGTTTTATGGGCGGGTTTTATGGGATTTTGGGCTGGTTTTGGCCTTTTCCCGCCAAGAAGTCCAACTCGGTCCGGCACGAAAATGGCCAAAATCTCGAATTTTCCGCGGCCGGGTTCCAGGTAGAGAGGGATGGATTTGCGAAGGACATACCCCTGGTTCCTGAACTGCTTGATAAGTTTTTGGGCCTGTTCCAGGTCGGCGGTTTCAATCAAGATACGCTCCGGCCTGACCCCGGCGATGGTTTCGACGGAACCCGCCGGCAGGGGTTCTCCTTCGGGCAGGTTGAAATAGAATGTCCACCGCCCGTCGTTTTCGGACTTGGAAAAGAACTTGGTGAGAAATCCCGGGTCAAAGAACCCCCTGTGGAACCGCATGTTTTCTTGCGGGGCGAGGCGGCTGTTCTGGCGGCTGGATTCCATGGATGTTTCGCGGCAGTCCTGGCTTTCTACCTGAGCAAACAGAGGGGAAAGGGAGGCTGCTACAAAACTCGAACCCGAGTAGAATTCAAAGAACTTGTCGCCTTTTGTTGGGTGAATGGCACTTGCAATTTTTTCCGGGAGCTTTAGCCAGGCGTCCTTGATGCGGGGGGCCCAGTCCAGCACATGCATGCAGAAACCGGAATCTCCTAGGGGCATAAAGTCCTTGCCGAAATTGCACCTGGACTCGATGCGGGCGCTTTGATGTACGGTGGGGTCAAAGGGCACAAAGGGCTGGCACTGGATTTGGTGGCAGCTGATGATTTCGGGACAGGACCGCTCCAGAAAATCTACGAAGGTCTTGCATTCGTGGGCGGAATTTTTGCCGCGGAGGTTTGCCTGCACTACCAGGGCGAAGCTTCCATTGCCGCAGGCCCTGAACCAAATGGTCCGGATGGCCTTGCGGAAATTGCGCAGGTGTTCTTTTTTGATTTGTTCGAAAATCTGCGTGACAACTTCGGGAGTGTCCATCCCCTTTGCGGGAGCATCCAACAGCAGGCTTTCATGACCGTTTATGAGCTTGTTGTAAATTTTCCAGTCGGAATTTTCGGGCTTTGCCTCAGCGGTGAACCAGGCCTGGACCTTTCCGGGGATTCTCATGCCGTGCGTCCAGGAACTGAACTGCTTCTGGATGTCTTCGAAACTTGCCGCCCTGCGGACAACCGGCTTCGGCGCGGCCTTCGGAACTTCTTGTTGTAGACGTTTTCTCACGTCACTTTTTTTTACAAAACGATTCATTTCTTTCCTATTCTAATGGCGGAGTACCCTAGTCTGTAGACTTCTTTGGACTGTATCCTTCGCAACCCTATCCCCTAGATCCTAGTCCCTAACCACTAAACCCAGAATCTCGGGTAGATCCAGGAGCAGTCCCGAGCCAGGAGCTTCGGGAATTCCCTGAAGGAGCCGTTGATCTGGAACTGGTTCAGGCCGCCTTCTACCGGCGTGAGTTTCAGCACGCTGTCGGCACGGGATTCCAGGTAGGGGTATTCGTCGTTGTTGCAGGCGGCTACAACAGCGCATCCCGTGAGGGCGATGATGGTGTCCACCATCTGCATCAGAATCTGGTGGGGGGCGCCGGTAATGCGCATGGCCTTCGGGTTGTGGAACACCGCCGAAATAGGGTCGATGACGATGGTGCGGTAGTTGTGGTTGCCCATCTTTCTTGCCCCCTCTACGCGCTTGGCGATGAGCTGTGCCGTCTCCAGCGGAGAAAGAGCGACTCCTCGCAGATTTAAGAAGCCGAAGTTCCCGGTGCTGGCGGGAAGCCCACGTTTGTTGGCCAGCAGGTACAGGCGGTTCAGGAACACGGACTTGGTAAGCTCGAAGTTGATGAACAGCACATCGCTCATGGTCGTGGCGTTTCCGAACCATTCCTCGCCATAGCAAAGCGAAAGTCCCAGGTCCATCAGGGCCATAGACTTTCCGCATTTCGGGGGAGCGGTGAACAAGAAGAATTCACCGGCCTGGAGCATGTTCTGGATTAAGACTTCGTCTTTTTTCGGGGCCTCTTCGCTGTCGCTGGCAAGCTCGATGAGGGGCTTGCCGTCTAGGGAGTATTCTACCCACTGTTTCCATTCAACGAAGTTCTTGGCACCCTGTTCCAAGCTGATCAAGTACTGCTGCTTTCCGCCACGGAGCACGCCCGGCATGCGGACCATCATGCTTGGGTTCCTGTTGCTGGAATCTACCTGGAAACCTTGGGAGGCAAGGGTGCTGAACAGGAAATCGACCCGTTCGTCGTATTCCTCTTGGTTGTCGGCTCCAATCTTTACCCAGGCCTGCACGGAGTTTGCACCGGTGTTGATGAGGGCTGCGCAGGGAAGGTTCAACGCCTTAAAGTAGGCCAGCTGCTTGGCTAGCGTCATCTTGGGATTGTCCACCATTACGTAGCGGTATTTCCAGCTCTCGTCGGAGGCGTCTTCGCCACCCTTGGGGGCGTTGATGCAGATAAGGGCTCCTTCGGGGCTGTCCAAGCTCTTCATGATTTTCTTGATGGCATCGTCCTGGCCTACGATGTTGGACACCAACTCCGATGTGGCGGTAGGAGTGTCCGAAATCTTGAAGTCGATGGTTTCGTCTTCTTCGAAAGTCGCTTCCAGAAGCTTGGCCAGGTCCTTACGCCAGTCGGCGGCAGGCCATGGAATAGACAGGGCTTCGGGGTCAATCTTGAAGTTCTGCAACAGTTCCAGGGACTGGGTATCAAGACCCATGGCCAGCATCTGTTCCATGGGAATCATGCTGGTGGTGAATGCCGGCATGATGGTGGTCTGTGGCGGTGCAGCAGCCTGGGTGGTTTCCCTGTGGGGTTCGGGCTTTGCTTCTTCCCGTTCAGAAGAACGTTTTTCGCTGGAGAAGGCCCTGCGCAAAATCTGTTCCACTTCGTCGTCGGCCATGCCGCGTTCACGGGCAAGGCCTCCAATCTGGAAGGAGGTGTCCATAAAGGTCCAGCCGTCTTCCATGGCGGCTTCGGCGGCCTTGTACAGCTCGCTCTTTAGGTCCTTGTCCTCGAATTTTCCTTTCAGGAACTGGTTGACGATTTTTCTTGCGCTTTCCATATTGAGTCCTTCTTAGTTGCAATCCCTTCCAAAATAAATAATTAATTCTTGATGCGGAGCCTTGCGTATTCGTACAGGCCTAAAGATAGGGCCACGGAGGCATTGTAGGAGTGTGCTTCGGGCATCATGGGAATCCGGAGCACGGCATCGCACTGTTTTTTCACGAAGGGCGGAAGTCCCACGTCTTCGCCGCCTACGGCAATGACCGCATGGTCTGCAAAGCCGAAACCTGCCAGGTTCGTCTCGGTGTCGGCGTCCAGGCCTAGAATCTGGTAACCCGCCAGTTTCAGTTCCCCGATGGCTCCTTCCAGGTTGTCGGGTCTGCAAATCCGCATTTTTTGAAGCGCTCCGGCAGAGGTTCGCTCTACGCTTGGCGTAATTCCGCACATGCCTTTTGCGGGAATCATGAACAGGTCCACGCCCAGGGCGAGGCAGCTACGGATACAGGCTCCCAGGTTTCGCGGGTCTTCGATGTTGGTGGCTACGGCGATAAGCTTTCTTTCGCCGGTATCACGGGCGTTGAAAAATTCCTCCCGCACGTCTTCCCAGGCCAGCAGTTCCTTTTCGTTCATCAAGGCCACCACGCCCTGATTCGGTCGCGCATAAGAGTCCAAAATTTTAGAATCCACTTGTTGCACATGCACGTGGGCCTTTTTGGCCAGCTTCTGCAGGCTGTAGAGCTTGGGATTTTTGGACTGGTGCATGAACAGCACCCGATGGACCTTCAGGGGCTCGTTCTCGAGTAGGGCTTCTACTTCTTTAAGGCCTCCTACGGCTACTTGAGGTGTAGCGTCCTTGTCGCCGATGGCCCGAACCACGTTTTCTGGGCGCGGGCGGTCGAAGCGGGGCTTGTCAAAACGAGGACGTGCCGTATTTGCCTGAGAAAAACGCCGTTCTTCTCCGAAGCTACGTCGTTCGAATTTCTTGTCGTTGTTTTCGAAACTCATATCAGTACCTCTCTCTGCAGGCGATAACGGAATTCATCTGGATGTCCGTCGGTTTCTGCTCTAGGGGTGTGTCGGAAATCTGTGCCGGGGTGGCAATACCCGCCTTGTAGGCGCTGGGGAACTTGGCCAGGTACCGGTCGTAGTAACCCTTGCCGTGGCCCTGCCTACTCCCGTCCCAGTTGAACTTTGTTCCTGGAACCAGGAATACGGTGATGGGACCTTCCCAGGGGGCGATTCCTTCGCGGGGTTCCATGATGCCGAAATGCCCCTGAACCAAATCTTTTTTCAAGTTCTCGATGGGGTAGAATTCCATGGTGGTTTCGCCCGTCACCTTGGGCAGTAGAAGCCGGCCTTCCATGGAGAGTTCCTGCACGATGGGCAAAATATTGGGTTCTCCCTTGAGGGGGTAGAAGGCCGCCACTTTTCGGGCGTCCCGGTAGCCAGGAATCTGGTGGATTTCTACCCAGGGCTCCTTGATAATGGATTCTCCCGTCTTTTCATGGCGTTTCTTTTGGATCAGTTCAACGATGGCGCTGGAACTGAATATGAGAATGACAAGAAATGCAATAGCGATGGAGGCGGCCATTGGTTATTCTCCTATCCTTTCGGCCTTGTCCAGGTGCTCTTGCAGAATCTGGTTCCACACTTTTTTTTGCCAGCCCAGCAGGTGGGCGTTTTCGTAGCGGGCTTCCCAGGGAGTGTCTCCTGGAACGGCAAGCCACACCAGTTGGTTCTTGTTGGCCACCAGGCATGTGTCCAGGTTCAGCTGTTCGGCCTTTTCGTCTCGCCAGAGCTTCAGGGCGGCCAGCAGTTCCGAATGGGGGATGACCGCAGGGGGAGCCGACCTGGGGAGCTTTTCGGGCCATTCGCCCTCGGGAGTGTCAATCGCCTGCTGAAGCATGGCCATGAAGGAATCCAGCCGTTCTTCCCTGAAATTCCGGGGGAGCCTGGGGAGCCTTTCTTGTTTCAGGTCTGGGTAATCCCGCATCACATGCCGGACAATGGAAAGCATGAGTTCGGCGGGCATGACCTTGTATGGAGGACGGTTCATAGTTTCGGCCTGTTTTTCGCGCCATTCCCAGACATGCTTCAGGATGTTCAGCCCCAGGGGCGGGAAAATGTTGGAACCGGGAATCCTCCAGGGGTCCTTTTTAGGGTGACCTTGTTCTTTGGAATGTTCTATTAGAGCGTCGCATTGCTCCATAAGCCATTGCAGGCGTCCAGTCTCTTGCAGTTTTCCGGCCAGGATGGCGCACAGCTCGTGCAGGTAAAAGGTGTCGTGGATGGCGTATTCGCACATTTCCAGAGGGAGAGGCCGTATGGACCAGTCCGCCCGCTGGTTCTCTTTTTTCAGTTCGTCGCCAAAGTACTTGCGGACAAGGTCGGCAAGTCCGAGGTGTTCCTCGCCCAGGAACTTGGAGGCCAGCATGGTGTCAAAAATTTTCTTGGGAGAAAAACCGAAGGTCTGCCACAAAAGCCGCAGGTCGTAGTCCGCTCCGTGAAAAATCAGGGTCTGCATGGCCCTGGCCTTGAAAAGACGGGAAATGTCTAGCCCGCAGAGTGGATCTATTATATAGTGATGGTCGCCGATGGTAATCTGTATCAGACAAAGTTTTGATTCGTAATGGTGCATGGAGTCGGCTTCGGTATCTACCGCCGCCATGTCGTAGAGTTCCAGGTCGGCAAGCAGGTTTACGAGGCTTTCTTCGCTATCTACCAGTATGTATTTCTCGTCTTTGAGCATTGCAGGGTGAAATGTAACAAAAGACCACCTCTAAAAATTCATTTTCAAAAATTTGGCTGCAACACACCGCGCAGTTTCGTCACTCAAAGTGGCAAAGACCTCCAGTATTCACCACTTTTCGTTCCTGCCTGCGCTCGGTTTCGCTCAAATTCTTTTTATCAAAGCAATTTTTAGAGGTGGCCTAATAAAAATATACTACCTTTGCGTTCATGAAAAAGATTTCCCTTACGGGCATCAAGCCCACTGGCACTCCGCACCTGGGTAACTACCTGGGCGCCATCCGCCCCGCTCTTGAACTTTCCAAGACCTACGATACGGTCTATTTTATCGCCGACTACCACGCTTTGACCACCGTGCAGAACGGTGCCGAGATGCGGGCCAACATCTACAAGATTGCGGCAACCTGGCTTGCCCTTGGCCTGAACCCGGAAGAAGGCCTGTTCTACAAGCAGAGCGACATTCCCGAAATTTTTGAACTCAGCTGGGCGCTTAGCTGCTTTACGCCGAAGGGCTTCATGAACCGCGCCCACGCTTACAAGGCGAAGGTCGAAGCGAACAATGCCGCCGGTGAAGATCCGGATGCCAACGTGAACATGGGCCTCTACTGCTACCCGTGCCTGATGGACGCCGACATTTTGATGTTCAGCGCTGACATCGTGCCTGTGGGCAAGGACCAGAAGCAACACGTGGAATTCGCCCGCGATATCGCCATCAAGTTCAACAAACATTTTGGCGAAGATGTATTCACGATTCCGGAACCCGTGTTCCAGGAAACGACCGGTATCATCCCGGGTCTTGACGGCCGCAAGATGAGCAAGTCTTACGACAACGTCATCGACATTTTCCTCGAGAGCAAGGCCCTCAAGAAGAAGATTGGCAAAATTGTGACGAACTCCCAGGGCATCGAGGAACCGAAGGATCCCGATACCTGCAACGTATTTAAGTTGTACAAACTCTTCGCAACTCCGGAACAGATCGAGGCGCTTGCCGCCCGTTACCGCGCCGGTGGCATGGGCTGGGGACACGCCAAGCAGGAACTCCAGAACGTTCTTGAAGAACACTTGGGTGCTGCCCGCGAAAAGTACTTCTACTTGCTCTCCCACACCGAAGAAATCGACAAGATTCTTGCCTACGGTAAGGAGAAGGCTCGCGTGAAGTCTAAGGCCATGATGGAGAAGGTCCGTAGCTTGCTTGGCACGTATTAATAACCGCTCGGGCCATATAAGATTGCAAAGGCTTATTTTTTTTATATATTTGTCCCGCTATTGCCTGGATAGTTCAGCTGGATAGAACGGGTCCCTCCTAAGGATCAAACTCGCGTTCGAATCGCGATCCGGGTATAGAAAAGGCTCCGAGGAAACTCGGGGCCTTTTGCTTATAAACCGCTGAATCCCATGAAGATATTGTCGCTGAGGAAGGGGAGGAATCCGAGAACCACCACCGCGCAAGACAGCAAGATGATGACGCCACGTTGCCTGCGGGTAAGGCGCAGAGGGTTCAGGTGTCCGTCGGGTTCATCGACCCAGGCACTCTTGACCAGTTGCAGGTAGTAGAACAGGGCGAGCACGTTGTTCAGCACCGCAAAGGCGATAAGCATGTAATGCCCGGTAGTGGCCCCGCTGAAGAACAGGTGGAACTTGCCGAAGAACCCTGCAAGGGGAGGAATTCCCGCCAAGCTGAACATGGAAATGGCCAGTGCAATGGCAAGGCTCGGGTTCTGCTTGGAAAGCCCCCGCAGGGAGTCAAAGATCTCTTCCCGGTGGTGACCGATAATGCCGAACACGAAGAAGGCCAGGTAGTTGGACACCGCATACACGAACAGGTAGTAGATGATGGCGGTTTTCGCCATGGCGGCTGTACCGAGGAGGGCCACCATGATATAGCCCGCCTGGGCGATGGAACTGTAGGCCATGAACCGGCGGAGCCTGTACTGCCTTAGCGCACCCAGGTTACCTACAAAGAGGGTGACGCCAGCAAGTAGAGCGATGAGGGGGGCAATCTGCTCCTGCACAGGGGCAAGAGGCCCATAGACCAGCACCACTAGGAATGCGATGGCAGTAGCCTTGGAGGTCACGGAAAGCACCGCCGTCACCGGCGTGGGAGCGCCTTCGTAAACGTCGGGAGCCCAGGTGTAGAAGGGGAACAGGGTGAGCTTGAAACCGATACCGCAGAACAGGAACAGCACCGCAATCCACAAAAGCGGGGAAGTCCCGGCGGCCACGGCACTTTGGATGGCGTCGAAATGCAGGCTCCCGGCAAAACCGTAGAGGTAGCTGAAGCCGAACAGTTCGAAGGCGGTGGCCACGGACCCCATCAAGATGTACTTGGTGGCGGCCTCGGAACCTAGCTGGTCCCGCTTGTTCCAGGCGGTGAGGGCGTACATGGGAATAGTGGCGATTTCAAGACCCAAGAAGAAGGTGATGGTGTCGCAGGCGCTCACTACCGTCACGCCGCCGAAGGTGGCAAAGGCGATAGCCCCGATGAATTCCGCAATCTGGTGCATTTGGGGCTTGCCGGCGGCGGCATGCATAAAGTAGTCCTTGGAAAACCACATGCCGAGAATGGCGGAAACCACCAGTACTTCGCGCATGAACACGCCAAAGTCATCTACGCGCCAGTTGCAGATAAAGAACCGGCCCTCGCCTCCAGCCAGCGGGATAAAGTTCAGCAGCATGAAGATGAGCAGGAACCCGATGTTGGCGATACGCCAGGGAACGTTGGATTTGGCGTCGCAGAAAAGCCTGCTCCCGATGACAATGAAGGGGAACAGCAGCAATAGCAAGTCGGGGATGATAAAGTTAGGTATGGACATAATAATTCGGAGTTCAGAATTCGGATTTCGGAATTAGTGATGAAATTTTAAACCTCATATCTAAAACCTATTAAATATAGGCGCGATGCTCAGGTCAAGCATGTCGGCAAAAGGCCCGGGGAAAATACCGATCAACAGCAGGCAGAAAACCAGCACCACGATGACCAGCTTTTCGCGGAAGCAACCGTCGGTAAGCGTCTGGAACTTGGCGGGCATGGGGCCGTGGAGCATACGGTTGGCCGTCTGCAGGATATACACCGCCGTGGTGGTGATGGAAAGGATGGCAAGGACGGTGACGATACGGGTGAGGGTAGAATCCTGCTGGAATGCCCCGATAAAGATGGTGCTTTCGGCAATGAACCCGCTGAAACCGGGCAGGCCAAGGCCCGCAAAGCCCGCAATCACAAAACCGACACCCAGGAAAGGCATCTTTTTCATGATGCCGCCCATTTCTGTGATGTCGCGGGTATGGGTGCGCTCATAAATCATGCCGATGGTGGCGAAGAAGAGCCCCGTCAAGAACCCGTGGGAAATCATCTGGAGGCTAGCACCCCGCAGGCCCACCGGTGTGAGAGCCGCAAGGCCCAAGAAGATAAGGCCCAGGTGGCTGATGGAACTGTAGGCGGTAATGTACTTGAGGTCCTTGTGGCGTATGGCGATAAAGGGGCCGAGCACCACGTTGAAGATGAGCAGGGCCACCACGTAGGGGAGCCAAATCTTGGCGGCTTCGGGCATGAGGACAACCTCTACAAGTCCCGTCGCAAGCGCACAGATGAGTGTCTTTTTCGGTGTGACGCCTGCCGCCAGCATAGAAACGGCGGTAGGGGCTGCGGAGTGGCCGTCGGGGCTCCAGAAGTGGAAGGGGAACAGGGAAGAACTGACCGCAAAGCCCATGAACATCAGTGGGAATGCCCACATCTGGAAATCCATGGGGAGAGTCACCTTTGAAATTTCCATGAGGCTCCAGCTGCCCGTGCCGCTTTCGAAGTAGAGCCCGAACAGGGTGGCAAGAATCATGGAAGAACCGAAGGCGAGGGTCAAGGTCAGTTTTTTGCCGCCGTAATCCCTGCGGCCGCTTCCATAGCAGGCAATCATCAGGTACATGCACAGGGCTTCCATCTCGTAGAACACGAAGAACAGCACCAAATCGAAACTCATGTACACGCCATAGACACTTGTGGCCAAAAGCTGGATCAGGGCGAAGAACACCTTCTGGTTACCCTTGATTTTGTAGCTTACCAGCACGCCCGCCCAAACGATAAAGGCGGTGAGGGCAAGGAGCAGCATGTTGAGGCCGTCGGCCCCTACGATATAGTGGGCGTTGAAAGCGCTGAGCCAGGGAATGTCGGTAAAGAACCGTAGCGCAAAGGGAGCGGAGGCCGGGTCGGCAGGGGCTGCACCCAGGGCGAAAACGCGGTAGGTAAGCACGCATACAATAAGGAGCACAAAACTGACGGAAACCGTATGGACCGTCCGGAGCGCACGTTCGCAGGTGGAGGGAATCGGGATGCAGGCAAGCACCGTCAAAAGGGGAATGACCCAAATCAGATTGAATAGTAACGTTTCCATAAGCACCTACAGGGGTAGCCCTCCGATGAAGCGCCAGAGCAGAAGTCCGACGATAAGGGTTCCGAGGTAAAAGGGAAGGTAGCCCGCCTGGGCGGTGCGTACCAGGTCGCCCAGCTTGTGGGTGAACCAGACCGTAAAGGCGAGGATTCCTTCGATAATGTAGTCCTGGATAAAGCGGGCCGTGGCGGCCACACCTCCGAAAATGAACTGCCGCACCACGGCGTAGTAGATTTCGTCGAAGTAGAACTTGTGGTAGATGACCTTGTAAATGCGACTGCGGTTGGTATCGTCCAGGGCCCGGTCAATGTTGGATTTGGGCCGCCCGTAGAAGAACCAGGCGAGGGCAAGGGCCACCACCGCAACGGCCACGGCTACCACGGGAATCCAGCTTGCGTGGGAAAGTTTTACCAAGGTGGGAACGTGGAGTTTTCCGACCACGAAGAACTTCTCGAAAATGCCCTTGCCCAAGAGACCGCTCAAGAGTGCCGGCACGGCAAGGACCACGATGGGAAGCGTCATGGCAAAGTCTTCGTGGACATGTCCCGCCTTGACGCCTTCGTGACGGGGCGCTCCGTGGAAGGCCAAGAAGAACAGCCTGAACATGTAGAAGGTGGTAAGCCCGCTGGTCAGGAGGGCTAGGCCGAACACCACGTAGTGGTGGCTCTGGAATGCCGCCAGAATGATTTCGTCCTTGGAGAAGAATCCGGAGAAGGGCGGAATGCCGGAAATGGCGAGAACGGAAATAAGGCAGCACCAGTAGGTCCAGGGCATTTTCTTGCGGAGGCCGCCCATGGCGTCCAAATCGTTGGTATGGACCTGGTGGATGAGGGAGCCTGCAATCAGGAACAGGCTGCACTTGAAGAAGGCATGGGTAAAGATGTGGAAGGTGGAGGCCGTCCAGCCCGTTGCCACCACCACCTGGCCGATCTTGCAGACGCCCAGGGCAAACATCATGTAGCCCAGCTGCGAAAGGGTGGAGTAGGCGAGAATCCGTTTGATGTCTTTCTGGGTGCAGGCGATGACCGCCGCAAAGACCATGGTGAAGGCCCCTACCACCATAATCAGCTTCAAGGTGTTGTCGCAGATGGCGAAGAAGGGGAAAAGCCTTGCCACCAGATAGACTCCCGCCACCACCATGGTGGCGCTGTGGATGATGGAACTGACCGGGGTCGGGCCTTCCATGGCGTTAGGTAGCCAGATATGCATGGGGAACATGGCGGATTTTCCCCAGCCGCCGGTGAAAATCATCACGGAACCCAGCACCAGGGCCTCTGCCTTGGTAACGGTGCAAATCCCGAGGTTGATGGTCTCGCCCTTGAAGGCGTGGAGGCTCAAGTCGTTCAGGGTAGAAAAGTCGAAACTGCCTACCACGTAGCTTACCAGCACGATGCCGAACAAGAAGAAGCTGTCGGCAAAGCGGGTGAGGATAAAGGCCTGCTTGGAGGCACTTACCGCCGAGGGCTTGTGGTACCAGAACCCGATGAGCAGGTAGCTGGAAACGCCCACCAGTTCCCAGAAGATGAACATCTGGAAAAGGTTGGTGGCGGCCACCAGGCCAAGCATGCTGAAGCTGAACAGGGAAAGCAGGCTGAAGAACCGCCCTGCGGAAGGATCTTCCCGCATGTAGCCCACGCTGTAGATGTTCACCATGAAACTGATGAAGGTCACTACCACAAGCATCATCAGCGAAAGCGGGTCGATGAGCATGCCGATGGTGGCGGCGAGGTTTCCTGCAAAGGTGAGGAAGTCGTGCTGGAAAAGGACGGTCTTGTTCGGGGCGAAATCCGAGGTGAAGTAATGCAGGGCCAAGGTGGCCGCACACACGAAAGCAATGCCGTTACAGGCGATGGCGAGAGCCGCTGCCGCCTTGTGGCACTTGTTGCCCAGGAACAGTCCGTTCACCACGAAGGTGAGCAGGGGCAATGCCAGAATCAAATAACCGAGGGTCATATCGTTAATCATGCAAGTCCCTCAACTGGTCGGCGTCAAGGCTGTGGTGCCTGCGGTACATGGTGACGATAATGGCAAGGGCGATTGCCATTTCGCAGGCGGTAACGGCGATGACGAAAATACTGAACAGGGCGCCCGCGGTAGAGTCTTGGGCGGTAAAGTAGGCAAAAGAAATAAAGTTGATGTTGGCGGCGTTCAGCATGAGCTCGATGGAAATGAGCATGCCGATCAGGTGGCGGCGGCGCATCAGGCCCCAAACGCCAATGCCAAAGAGCAAGAATGCGAGAATTAGGCAATTCATCAGGTTCATTGCTTCACCTCCTTTTCCTTTTCCACCTCGTCCTTTGTCTTGCGGGCGATGGTGATGGCGCAGATAAGGGTCATCAGGAGCAAGACGCTAACCACCTCGAAGGGGATAATAAAGCTGTCCTGGGTGTAACCCAGAAGGCGCATGGCAAAGTTTTGCAAACTGGAATAGTCCGGAGCCGAAGCCACAACCCCGCTGGAAAGTTCCGGCATGGGCAGCAGGCACTTGACCATCACGAACACGAAGGCGATGGACAGGGCGAAGGCGGCAAAGACTCTCGGAATCTTGGTGGCAAAGGCGTCTTCGCCCAGGTGGCTGGTAAGCAAGATGGTAAACACCACGAAAATCACCACGCCGCCGATATAGACCATCACCTGGGCGAGCGCGATAAATTCGGCGTGCAGGAGCAGGTAGAGGATGGCGGTAGTCACGAAGGAGAAAATCAGGAACACGGCGCTCTGCAAGATGTTCTTGACAGCAACGGTAAAGACCGCCGTCACGAGCATGACGATGGCTACGGCGTAAAAGGCGATATCCATTCCCCCGTGGGGGAACGACTGCGCTAGTTCTGGAAGCTGAAGGCCTGGAAACATTATCCCTGTCCCTCCTTCTTGTTGAGAATCATTTCAAGGGTATTGGGGTCGGTAGTGGCCACCTCGAAATCCTGGTTCATGCGGATAGCCCCGAAGGGGCAGGCCTCTACGCAGAGCCCGCACTGGGTGCAGCTGGCAAAGTGATAAACATAACGGCCCAGCACCTTTTTGCCGGCGATGTTCTTGGTGGAAAGCACGTTGATGGAAGCGTTGGGGCAGGCACGCTCGCACATGCCGCAAGCGGTGCAGTGGTTGTTGCCGTCGGCGTCTTCGATCATTTCCAGACGGCCGCGGTAGCGGGGGTGCATCTTGAGGGTTTTCCGGTTTTCGGGATACTGCTCGGTAACGATGCGTCTTGGGTCTATAAAATACTTGAAGGTCACGGACAGCCCGCACAGCAGGCTCCAGGGGCCTGTGATGCAGCGCTTCAGGTAACGCTTGATATACGGAATGAATGAACTACTCTCTTGCATAAAACAATCCTACCCACTAATCGCTATCCACGCCGCACCTGCCGTGAGCAGCACCAGGTTCACCGGCAACAGGAACTTCCATTCGAAATCCATAAGCTGGTCTACACGGGGCCGCACAAATGTCCAGCGGACCATCATGTAGCACCAGATCATAAAGAACACCTTTCCAAAGAACCACACCAGGCCAGGCACCATGTTAAGAACGTTGTCCACCGCGGCAATGCCGATACAGGGGGCATGGAATCCGCCCAAGAAGCAGGTAGTGGCCAAAGCCGAGTTGGTGACCAGGGCGATGTATTCGGCCAGGTAGAACATGGCGAATGGCGTGCCGTTGTATTCCGTGTGGTAGCCGCCGGTGAGTTCCTGTTCTGCTTCGGCGATGTCGAAGGGGGCGCGGTTCATTTCGGCGGTGCTGGAAATGAAGAACAGAATGAAGGCGATAAAGCCCAGCACGGGTATCTTGAAAATCCACCAGTCGAAAACCGTTCCCTGCTGGCTCATGGTGATGTCCATCAGGTTGGTAGATCCGGAAATCATTACCACGAACAGAAGGATCATGGCGAAGGAAATTTCGTAACTGATAATCTGGGCGCCGCTACGGAGTGCCCCCAGCAAGGAATACTTGTTGTTGCTGCTCCAGCCGCCCAGCAAAATGCCCAGCACGCCGAAACCGTTCACCGCGATAATCAGGGGAATGCCCATGGAGACGTCGGCCACCACTAGGTCCTTGCTGAAGGGGATCAGGGCACAAACCATGAAGGGGGCAATCAGCACGATCATGGGTGCCGTGTAGAACATCAGCTTGTCTGCACCACTGGGGGCATAGACTTCCTTGAAGAGCATCTTGAGCACGTCGGCGATGGTCTGTATAGTACCGTGCCATCCCAGGCGCATGGGGCCAAGACGGCACTGCACGTGGGCGCAGACCTTGCGCTCCATGTAGATGAGAATAGGGGCAGAACCGATGTTCACGGCGCAGACCGCGATGATGCAGATGACGGCGTTGATCAAGAAGGCGACGACGCTGTCCAAAGTCTCGGACTGAAAGGCTACAGGCAGGTAGGCGGTCACCTGGGGAACCAGGTTCCTCACAAAATCGCCGATAGGATTGGTAACGGAAGGGACAAACATAAACTACCTGTCAATTTCGGGAATCACGGGGTCCAAGGTGGCAAGGATGGTCACCAGGTCTGAAATCTTGTGGCCCTGGACCATCTTGTTGAGGGCCGCGATGTGGGGGAAACTTGGACCGCGTGTGTGTATGCGGTAGGGCTTCTCGCCGGTAGTGGCGGCTACTACGTAGGTGGCGTAGAGCCCCTTGGCGGTCTCGATTTCGCTGTAGTAGCGGCCCACCGGCAAACGCACCGGCTTTTCTTTGGAGCGCCAAGGCCCTTCGGTGGGGAACCGGTCGATACACTGCCGGAGGATTTTCATGGACTCGTGGATTTCGGCGATACGCACCGTGTAACGGTCGTAGCAGTCCCCGTTGTAGGTCACGGGAACTTCGAAATCGAAGGAGTCGTAGATGCTGTAGGGGTTCGCCCGGCGCACGTCAAAGTTTACGCCGCTGGCCCTGAGTACAGGACCTGAGCATCCGTAGGCGATGGCGTCTTCCTTGGAGAGAATCCCTATGCCCTTGCTGCGCTCCAGAACAATGATGTTCTTGGAAAGGAACCGCTAGTAGTCCTTCATGGTATCTACCATGTGGTCAAGGAAAGCCTTGACTCTGGGAATAAACGTGTCGGGAACGTCGTAGCGTGATCCGCCCGGCCTAAAGAAGTTGGTGGTGAGTCTGGAGCCCGTCACCTCTTCCAAGATGTCGTGGATCATCTCACGTTCCTTGAAACCGTACAGCAGGCAGGTTTGTCCGCCCAGGTCGCCGCCGAAGCAGGCGAAGAATACCAGGTGGCTAGCGATACGGCCCAGTTCCTGGAGCATCACGCGGATATATTCCGCTTTTTCAGGAACGCCGATGTTCATACCCTTTTCTAGGGCGATGACCACTCCCAGGTTGTTCTGGATGGCGGTGAGGTAGTCCTGACGGTCGCTCAGGGCGATATACTGCAGGTAACTCATGGATTCGGCCTGCTTTTCCATACCGCGATGGATATAGCCGAAATGGGGAACCAGCTCAACGATGGTCTCTCCGTCCATACGGAGTGCCAAACGGAGAGCACCGTGGGTACTGGGGTGTTGAGGCCCCATGTTGATGAAAAATTCTTCGGTGTTGGTTTCACGCTGGATGCGGAATCCCGGAGGAAGCATTCCTGTCATACGGGCCTCCTGATCATTTCCGGGTGGGTAAAGTCCTTGCGCAGGGGGTAACCTACGAAGTCATCGTCCAAAAAGATTCGGCGCTGGTCGGGGTGGCCCACGAAGTCGATGCCGAACATGTCGTAAACTTCACGTTCCTTGAATTCCGCCGCCGGATACAGGTGGCTGATGCTGGGGGCGTGGGCAAGGAGCGCCGTGGCCCGCTGCTCTTCGGGAATGGAAAAGTTTTTTTTCAGTTGCAGGCAGAGGAACAGCTTGTGTCCGTGTTCCATGCTGCGGAACTGGGAGACTACGTCAAAATGGTCGTCGTAGTCAATGCCTACGATGTCGATGAGGTAGTCCATCTTGAGGCTGGCCTCATCCTTGATGAATTCCACCATGGGCAGGTAGTCTTCGGGAGTGACCATCACTTCTAGCGGTCGGTCCGCCGGCATGGCGGCCACCACGTCTTCCACAGGGTCTTCGCTGTGGGTATGCACCGTTACCGCCGGGAATTTTTCCTTCAGCTTTGCGTAGATGTCGGACTGGGTAAGCCCCATGCGCTTGAAGGGGACCCGCTCCACTTCGGGAAAGTCCTCTTTCTTGATGCGGATGGGCTTGAAACTGGACTTGTAGTCGGGATTTTCTTCCTTGAACTTGGCCCTGGCTTCTGCCATTTCTTCGTCTTTCATCTCTTCCAGGGCGGCCCAGGTCTTGGCGGCTTCGCGGTAGCGGTCCATGGTGGACACGTCCTTGGGTTCGCCGACCTGCCAGGGGTTACGGCAGGTCTCCTTCAGGATTTTTTCACGGAGGGTCAGAAGCCCGTGGAAAAGGGCTTCTGGTCTGGGCGGACATCCTGGGACGAACACGTCTACGGGAATCAGGTTCTGGGCGCCACGGACTACGGAGTAGTTGTCGTAGATGAAGGGCCCGCCGCTGATGGTGCAGGCGCCCATGGCGATGGCGTACTTGGGGCCAGGAATCTGCTCCCACAACATCTGGATGGCAGGCGCCATGAGGCGGGTGATGGTTCCCGCCAAAATAAACAGGTCCGCCTGCCTAGGTGAACTGCGGAATACTTCACTGCCAAATCGGGCGATGTCGTAACGGGCCATGGAACTGCTCATCATCTCGATGGCGCAGCAGCTGGTGCCGTAGGTTAGGGGCCAAATGGAGTTTGCCCGGGCCCAGTTCACCACGTAGTCGATGGCGTTTACCACGTACTTACCGCCCGGAATAGGGTCCAGGATTTTTGGAGCAAAATTGATTATTCCCATTTCAGGATTCCTTTTTTCCAGGCGTAGGCGAGGCCGGAAACGAGAATGGCCATAAATATCACAAGGTCAATGATAACGACCGCAGGGGCGAGGGGCGTGTTCCCTGCCATGATTTCCTTGAAGTTCATGAGCACGGGATACAGGAACAAAGCTTCGATGTCGAATACCAGGAACAAGAGCGCGAACAGGTAGTAGCCCACCTTGAACTGGATACGGGCGTTTCCGATGGTCTGCATGCCGCATTCGTAGGGGGCCATCTTGTTCTTGGTGTTCTTGGTACGGTAGCCCAGCAAAAGTCCGGTGACGGTAGCCGCCGCGGCGATGAAGGCACCCAAGAAGAGGAAAAATGATAATATGATGTATTCGGACATCTCGCAACTTCTCTTAGTAGAAATTCTGTAATTCCTGTATAGTTCCAAAAAGGGTGTTGCCTATCTGGAACCGTTCAACGATATGCTTTACCAGCTCCCGGAATTCCTTGATGGTGGCAAGGGACATGGCCGAAAGCTTTTCCTGGATAGAACTGACGAATCCCTTGTCCACCGGTTGCGCTTTCATACCCTGCATGTTCATGCCCCAGTCGTGGAGCATCTTGTCGGTGTCGATTCGGGCGATGATATAGTGGGTGGTAGAAAGCAGTTCCCGCAGAAAGTGCACCAGGAAGATTTCTTCTTGCAGAATGCCCCAGCGCTTGTCCTTGGAATACAGCGTGGCCTCTTCGGCCTTGCCGTAAAAGATGGCGGCTTGGGCGTATTCCAGGCAGGTGGTAATCAGGCGCTCGTAGTGCTTGATTTCTTGCTGCAGGTGGGCGAACCATTCTTCGTCGAACTTGCCTCCGGTGGTGCCGTTATAGTCGTTGGGCAACAGCGCCCTGAAGGCGTAATAGACCTCTTCGTAGTATCGGTTCCGCATGCGGCAGTTGAAGGCCCTGTTCTTCAGGGTGTAGTCGCTATGGTGCAGGGGCGTCATCATGATTTTTTAACCTCCCGCACACCGCTAATCTGCTGGATCTTGTAAGTGACGGAATCCACCTGCTCCTTGCGGAAGGCCTTGAATTCCATACGGATCCTGCCGGAGGACTGCTTGCTCACGACGCTCATCTGGTCCAGGAACAGGTTTTCGTCCTTGATGACCTTCAGCACGTCGAAGGTAATGTTCTTGCGGTTGTCCGTCTCCACGATCAGGTGGGTGGTGAAGGGCTCCGAAAGGTCCGGGCTCCATTGCACCGGAATCTGCTGTTCTACGGGGAAATCCTTGAGACAGGGGCACTTGAGGGAGTGCACCTCGATACCCACCTGTGGCCGCATGATTCCCACAATCTTGTCGCCGGGCACGGGCCCGCAGCAGCTGGCGAAATGCACCACCAGATTGGTCTCCTGGCCGATTTCCAGGGGCATGTCGTCTTGGACGGGGCTCTTCTTGTCCTTGTTGAAGGTGGGGAAAAACCGGAGGGCCGAAGCTTCCTTGGAAATGTTCTCGCCGCCGTTCAAGAAACGGTGGATGTCCTGCAGGGGGAGTTCTCCCTGGCCCAGCCGTTCGTAGAAGGTCTCGATGTTCGGCGTGCCGAAATGCTTTGCCGTACTTTCGTCCGAAGGATACTGGTCCTTGTCCATCTTGGAGACCCGTAGTTCACGGGTCCAGATTTCACGGCCCAGGTCCCGGGCTTGCTGCAGCATGCTGGTCTTCATCCACTTGCGCAGTTCCTGCTTGGCCTTGGTGGTGGTCACCATTTCCAGCCATTCCGGGCTGGGCTCCTGGGTGGGGCTTTTCAGCACCTGGATGGTGGCCCCGTGGGGCACGGGCTTGTCCAGGCTTACCACTTCGTCGTTGATGCGGGCCCCTATGCAGTGGAGGCCGAGCTCCGTATGTACAGCAAAGGCAAAGTCCAGCACGATAGCCCCGTCGGGCAGTTCGATGGAGTTTCCCTTGGGGGTGAACACCACGATTCCCTCGGGTTTCAGGTCCACCTTCAAAAAGTCCAGGTATTCGCGGCTGTCCGAAATTTCGGACTGGAGCTTGACCATGTGGTCTAGCCAGGCCAGTTCTTCGCCTTCGTGCTGGGTTTCCAGCTTGTAGGCCCAGTGGGCGGCAAAGCCCTTCTCTGCCGTCAGGTCCATGTCCTTGGTGCGGATCTGGACTTCTACCATCTTGTTTTCGGGCCCGATGACCGTGGTATGGATACTCTGGTAAAGGTTTGGCTTCGGGGTGGCGATGTAGTCCTTGAAGCGGCTCTGGAGGGGCGGCCACAGGTTGTGGACATAGCCCAGGGCCAGGTAGCATTCGGGAATGGTATCCACGATAATGCGGATGGCGAAGATATCGAAGATGTCTTCGAATTCGCAACCCCGTGCAATCATCTTGTTGTAGATGCTGTAAATGTTCTTGGTGCGGCCCTGGATGGTGCAGTCGAAATCTTCTAGGGCGAGCTTGATCTGCAAGGGCCCGATGACGGATTGGATGTATTTTTCCCGGGCTTCCTTGTTCTCGATAAGAGCATCTACTAGCTTCTGGTACTCTACCGGGTTCACGTACTTGAAGCTCAGGTCCTCAAGCTCCGTCTTGAGCTTGTACAGGCCGAACCGGTGGGTAAGGGGCACGTAGATGTCCAGGGTCTCCTGGGCGATGATTTTCCGCTTTTCGGGCTTCATGTACTGCATGGTCCGCATGTTGTGGATGCGGTCTGCAATCTTGATCATGATGACCCGGGGGTCTTTCGCCATGGCGGTAATGAGCTTGCGGTAGGTTTCCGCCTTGCGGGCGGTCTTGCTCTCTTGCTGGGCGGCGGTAATCTTGGTGACGGCGTCCACCATGAAGGCGGTATCGTCGCCGAATTTTTCAGAAATTTCGCTTAGGGTGTGGGGCGTGTCCTCTACCACGTCGTGGAGCAGCCCCGCAAGCACCGTGGCCTGGTCCTGTTTCAGGTCCGAAAGGATCTTGGCCACCTCGTAGGGGTGCTCGGTATAGGGCATGCCGCTCTTGCGGTACTGGCCGCTGTGGGCCTCTGCAATAAAGACAATGGCATTCTCCAGGATCTCGCGGTTCAGGGCGGGATTCTTCTTGATAAGCACGTCCACGATGTGCTTCTGGTTGGATGTCAACTCTTGCACTGCCATTATCTACAATTTATTATAAAATTTGGCAGAAAAACGGCAATTTTGGGAATATAAGCCAAAAATAAGGTATTTGGTGATATGAAGCCCGCCAAAGGTAGAAACCGCTTGAAAATCCATGCAAAAACCCCCGAATGAATCGGGGGCGTTGCGGGGGCCTCCCCGCTAAAGGGGGTGGCGAGCGACGTAGTGCGAGGCAGGGGGAGATTTCCCCCTAGTCACTAAACTGCTGTTTACTACTTCTTCAGCAGGTCGCGGATTTCGGTAAGGAGCTTCTCCTCGGCGCTGGGCTCTGGCGGTGCAGGCGGTTCGGCGGGCTTTTCTTCTTCCTTCTTGCGCATGTTCTGCACGAATCCCAGGAACTTCTTCATCACAATGAACACCACGATGGCCACAATTAAGAAGTCCACGATGTTGCCGATGAAGGCTCCGTAAGGAATCTGGGCTCCGGCGGCGGTTGTGTAGGTGAGGGCCTTGAGGCCTTCGCCGGCACCTTCTGCACCGAGGCTTGCCACGATGGCGTTCACGCAGGGCATGACGATGTCGTTCACGAAGCTGGTGACAATCTTGCCGAATGCGCCGCCGATGATAACACCGATGGCCATGTCGACGATGTTGCCCTTGAGGGCGAAAGCCTTGAATTCTTCAAGGAGGGATGTTGCTTTTCCTTTGATACCCATAACGGTTCCTTTTGGTTGATGTTTTGATAAAAAATAGTATTGTGTCGCCCTTTGGCAAGATGAATTTCTAGATTTTGTGACCTATGTCATGGCTGTTGCTGGCACTTTCCTCTGCGTTTTTCCTGGGTTTTTATGACCTGGCCAAAAAAAAGTCTGTCCAGGGGAATGCGGTACGCCCCGTGCTGTTTCTGTGCAGCGCTTTTTACGCCCTGTTCATGCTGCCTATCCTGGTTTCGGGGCATACCGAAACCCTGGCGCTCCGCGAACATGTTTTCTTGATGGGCAAGGCCTTAATCGTTGGCGGCAGCTGGCTTTTGACCTACAACGCCATCGCCCACATGCCCCTCAGCATTTCGGCCACCATCCGCGCCCTGGCCCCCCTTTTTACCATCGGCATCGCGGTGAGCTTCATGGGGGAGCGGCCTTTCCCCCTGCAGTGGGCGGGCATTGGTTTGTGTGTGGTTTCTTACATAGGCCTGAGCCTCGCGGGCCGCAAGGAGATGGGGCATTTCTTCAGCAGCCCCTGGGTCATTTCCATGGTGCTGGGGACTATCCTTGCAGCCTGCAGCGGGGTCTACGACAAACTGATATTGCAGCGGATGGACTTTGACCCCCTGACGGTGCAGGTCTGGTTCAGCTTTTACATGGCTCTGTGGCAGTTCCTGATTTGCGCGGTGACCTGGTTTCCGACCCGCCAAAAGACCACGCCCTTCCAGTTCCGCTGGAGTTTTCTCCTGGTGGCGGCGCTGCTTATCATTGCGGACCGTTGCTACTTCTTGGCGGTAAGCGACAAGGACGCCCTGATTTCGGTGATTACCGTTTTCCGCCGTTCCAGCGTGTTCATCAGCTTTGTGGCGGGGATTGTTATCTTTAAGGAACGCAAGAGCAAACTGAAATTCTTGGCGCTGCTGGGAATTGTGGCAGGACTCTGCCTGATTTCCCTCGGGAAAGGCTAGCTTGCAAGGCTTCGGATGAAAGATTATGGCAGGTAAGTGCATCGGTATCACGGGAACGATCGGTTCCGGAAAGTCCACGGTGGGGGAGTGCCTCCGTCGGCGGGGACTCCCCGTGCTGGACGCCGATGCCTGCGTGCATGAACTTTACCGGGATTGCGATGCCCTGCGCAAGGAACTGGCGGAGGCCTTTGGCCTGGAATGCCTGACCGCCGACGGCGTGAACCGCAAATTTTTTGCGGACCTTATTTTCAAGGACGATGCCGCTCGGGAAAAACTGGAGGCTCTGGTTTATCCCTACCTGACGGACGCGGTGCAGGAATTTTTCGCGGCGCACTCCGGACCTGCATTCTTGGAGGCGGCCCTCTTGCACCGCATACCCCAGGTGGTAAAGTTTCTGGACCAGGTGTGGCTGGTGGGTGCTCCTGCAGAGGGTCGCCTGGAGCGGTTGGTGTCCCGGGGACTTTCCCGTGAAGATGCGGAACGCCGTATTGAAACCCAGGGGGACGGAGCCGCCCTCTGGCAGGCACGGGGCATTCCGGTTATAAAAGTCGAGAACGACGGCTCCCCAGAACAGCTGGAAGATCATGTGAATGTCACCCTGGAGAGCCTTGTAAAGGCTCGATAGGGACCATGGATTCTATCGCCCTATCGCTATGCTCCAGGGCTCCAGAATGACTCTCTGGATAAAAAAATACCCTCGGCCAGGCCGAGGGCAAATTTTTCTTGAACGGACTTCGATTAGAAGTTGATGTTCAGGTGGGCGTCGATAGACATGGGAGTGTCTTCGCCATAGTAGTCTTCGCCGAGGCCGAATCCGAAGGACACGTCCACATCGAACATGGGGTTGATGATGAAGTCACCGCCGAGGTAAATCCAGAGACCCATGTCGCCGGAGTCGCCAGCGTCACCTTCCATGGGGCCTGCATTCCATTCGGAATCAGTGACCTTGATGTTCAGGTCGGCACCTACATAAGGAGTGACGAAGGAGCTAACGGCGAAGTCGCCTTCGGCACCGACGTTCAGTTCGTAGGCCGGAGTGTAGTCGTCGTCACCTTCGGTGTGGATGGCAAAGCCCAGTTCAGTACCCAGGTTCACCATGCCGAAGGGCTGGGAGTACTGGACACCCAGGTGGATGCCGATACCGTCGTCGTTGAGCTCTTCTTCACCGATGGGGAGTTCCACGTCCACGAAGGCGTTCATGATGGGCATGAACTGATAGCGGACCATGATAGGCAGGTTGCCGAGACCGTCGGGACCATCATTTCCGTCGTAGTCGGTGAAAACGGTATAAGGAAGTTTCACGCCCAATTCCAAATTGGGAATCACGGTGTAGCGAGCGCCTGCATAGAGGTCGAGTCCGCTTGCGTCTCCCTGCATGTCGTAGTGGAGACCCACCTGGGCCTGGCCCTTGTGGTTTTCGAGAACCGGGAACTTGTCCCAGGTAGCGAAGGAAGCTGTGGCCACCAAGGCGGTAGCGAGAGCGATTTTCTTGAACATTTGTGTTCTCCTTGTTTGTGTTTTGACGGGGTAAAGGTAGTAATTTATTTACATTGAGGCAAGGCTGGGCGGGCCCTATACGGTGATAAAGTGCACAAAAGGTTGATAAAGTGTGATTTTTAACACTTCTCGCACTAGAGTCTGTTCCGGGCCTGTCCGCGCTGGGCGGAGCCGAAGTGCTTCTGGATAGTGGGACGCCAACCGGTAATTACTATATTCCACCCCTGAATTTAAGAGGTTTTTATGAGATGCTTGGTGACCGGCGGTGCCGGATTCTTGGGTAGCCACCTCTGCGAGAGGCTCTTGAACGACGGGCACGAGGTCCTGTGCCTGGACAATTACTTTACCGGGCGTCTCCAGAACGTGTCCCATTTACGGGACAACCGTAATTTTGAACTTATCCGCCACGACGTCACCGAACCCATCCTTTTGGAAGTGGACCGTATTTTCAATCTGGCCTGCCCCGCAAGTCCGGTCCATTACCAGTTCAACCCGGTAAAGACCATCAAGACCAGCGTTATGGGCGCTATCAACATGCTTGGGCTTGCCAAGCGGGTCCACGCCCGCATATTGCAGGCCAGCACCAGCGAGGTCTATGGCGACCCGGCGGTACATCCGCAAAAAGAGGACTACTGGGGAAACGTGAACCCCATCGGTATCCGCAGCTGCTACGACGAGGGCAAGCGTGTGGCCGAAACCCTCTTTATGGACTACCATCGCCAGAACAAGGTAGATATCCGCATCGTGCGCATTTTCAACACCTACGGCCCCCGCATGCTCATGAACGACGGTCGCGTGGTGTCTAACTTCATTGTGCAGGCATTGAAGGGCGAAGACCTGACCATCTATGGCGATGGCAGCCAGACCCGCAGCTTCTGCTATGTGGATGATCTTATCGAGGCCTTTGTCCGCATGATGGATCAGGATGAAACTATTGGTCAGGTGAACATCGGAAATCCCGGCGAGTTTACTATGCTGGAATTGGCTCATGCCGTACTGGAGCAGACGGGTTCCAAGAGCAAGATTGTGTACCAGCCCCTGCCTGGCGACGACCCCAAGATGCGCCGCCCCGACATTACCCTTGCAAAAAAGACCCTGGGCTGGGAGCCCAAGGTGAATCTGTTTGACGGTCTCCAGAAGACCATCGAATATTTCAAGACGATTGTTTAGTTATTTCACCGCGACCTTGTGAGTCTCGGTAACGCCTTGTCCCTGGATTCGCACCAGGTAGATTCCCGGTTGTGTGCTTACGGACAAGCTAATGCTGCCGCTAACGTTCCCGTTCCAGAGGGTGCGGACGGTGCGGCCCTGCAGGTCCAGCAGTTCCACCTTGGACTGACCCTTGAGGTTTACGTTGACGGTGTTGTTTGCGAAGTGGAAACTGGAAGTGTTTGCGACTGGGCGGGAGAGTGCGGCAGGCTCGACTCTGCTTTCGCCAGAGATTGGCGTCCATTCGGGATTGACGGCCCTGAGTTTTTCTCTGAACCATTTACCAGATTCCCGCAAATCACTTTCAGACCAGTTCCCGCATGCACTGGCGCTTTTTTGCAAGGCGGCAGAAGTTTCATCTTTGTTTACGATACTCCAGGCGGCCCAGCTGAGCTTGTTCTGGTCTAGCCAGTCCCAAAAAGTATTGACCATGGAATAGTTGATAGCTCCATTTCCCGATGCAGGAGTAAGCCCGCATTCAGAAATAAAGAGTGGAAGGGGGTTCATTGCCTGTTTTGCTGTAGGCAGGTAGTTGTTCAAGTGCCAATCTTCCGAAGCGTAGAAATGGAAAACGTAAGCCACGTTGCTGGAGTAGTTGCTTGATAAGGGATTCGAAATGACGGAACTGAGATCTCCGGAATATTTTGGGGTTCCTACGAGAATCAGGTTGTCAGGATCGATGGCACGTATAATGGGAATGATGTATTCTGCGTATGATTTGATTTGTCCCCAATCGTCCGTTCCAGGCTCATTGTAAATCTCGTAAATCACATTGGGGTATTGACTATACTTGGTGGCCATGGCGGTGAAAAAATCCTTTGCTAGTTCCCAACGGTCCTTGCCGTTTTCCTTGGCAGACCTATCATTGGTCCAATGGCTGTGCCAGTCAATAATGACATAGATTCCCTTGGCAATAGCGGCATCCACGACGGTTTCTACCATGGCTTGATTCTTGGAAGGGTTGTAGGCATAGCCGACTTTATCGTCTCCCCAGTTGTCTTCAACGGCCATTGCGGCGCGGACCAGGTTGGCGTGCCAATCTTCAGCAAGCCAGTTGACCACGCTAGCGTTCCAGTAGTCCCTTGCTTCTTCGGCAATGTTCCAGAAGAAACTCATTCCCCTGAGTTGTGCGGGTTGCCCGTTGGCACCCACCACTTGGGTTCCCTGGACAGACAAAGCGCCGATGTCGTCAATTGGAGCAGCTACGGCCAAATTAAGGGCGAACGCCGAAACCGCGATAATTTTCGTGGTGATTTTCATAGAACACTCCTTTCTCATCTCTCCTTGAAAAATAATTAAAAATCGGCCAAAGCGAAAAATTGACCGATTTTTGTGAGAAATATTTACGGCGGTGCAGTGATTTTACGGCTAAATATTGAGCACGGGTATCATCTTGTCGTTCCCGTTGACTTAAATTGTCCGTTGTTCATGTTTTGCGGGCCGCTACCCGAAGATTTCGTACATGGCATCCCGTTCGACGGGGGTGAGGCCTTCGCCAATAATCAGTTCCCGCATGCGAGAAGGACTCATTCCCACGGGGACTTTCGCCCCGGCGGCATGGGTGATTTTTTCTTCCATGATGGTGCCGTCCAAGTCGGAAGCTCCTGCGTGGAGTGCCTTCATGGCGGTGTCGATTCCCATCTGTATCCAGTAGGCCTTGATATGGGGGAAGTTGTCCAGGAACAGGCGCGCTACGGCCACCGTACGCAAGATGTCTTCTTCGTCGGTGATGTTCGGGACAATTTTGTGGAGGGCGTTGTGTTCCGGGTGGTAAACCAGGGGGATGAAGGCGAAGAATCCGGGGGCTTCGTCCTGCAGGTCGCGGAGCATTTTCATGTGGGCGATGCGGTCTTCGGGTTTTTCGACGTGGCCAAAGAGCATGGTGGCGTTGGTGGGAATGCCCAGCCTGTGGGCCGCCCTGTGCACAGAAAGCCATTCCTCGCCAGTTTCTTTACCTGGGCAGATTTGGTCCCGGACGCTTTGTACCAGGATTTCGGCGCCGCCTCCGGGGAGGGCGTCGAGGCCTGCCTTTTTCAGCGTCGCCATGATCTGTTCGGGGCTCTGGCCCGAAATTTTCGAGAAGTGGCAGATTTCTACGGCGGTGAAAGCCTTCAGGTTCACCTTCGGGAATTCCTTGCGGAGTTTTGCGAGCATGTCGATGTAGTAGTCGAAGGGATGGTCCGGATGGAGACCGCCTACAATGTGCAGTTCCCGCGCTCCCTGGCCGATGGCCTCGGCTGCCTTTGCCCTGATGGTGTCATAGTCCCAGTCGTAGGCGGTGGGGCTGTCCTTCTTGATTTTGGAGAAGGCGCAGAACTTGCAGTGTAGAACGCAGACGTTGGTGTAGTTAATTTGTCTGTTGTTGACCCAATAGACGGATTTCCCGTGGCGGCGTTCCTTTTCGGCGTTTGCACGGGCGCATAGTTCCGCCAGGGGGGCGTTGTTGAAAAGGTCCAGGGCTTCGGCTTCTGTAATTCGGGACATGGTTACAGGTACTTGAGGGCTTCGGGGATGAGGGCGGCGGCGTCGGCGGAGTCGCCCAGGTTTTCGTAGGCCTTGGCTACGGCCTTTTCTGCCGCAGGGTCCTTGACTCCCAGGGTATGGAGTGCCAGCACCGCTTCCATCTTGGCGCCGGTAAGCATGCCCATGCCCGTGACGCCCGAACCTTCCACGTTCCCAAGAGCCTGGAGCATGGTGGCCGCACGGTCCTTGAGGGTGAGCACCATCTGTTCGGTGGTCTTTTTGCCCAGACCTTTGATTTTCCCTAGGGCGCTCTTGTTGTCGTTGGCAATCATGTTCAAGAGGTCGGCGGGGGCAACCCCGCTCAGAATCCGCTGGGCCATCTTGGGGCCTACGCCGTTCACGTCCAGGAGCATCAGGAACAAAACCTTTTCGGCCTGGTCCGCAAATCCGAAGAGGGTCATGGAATCTTCCCGGACCACCAGGTTCGTGTACAGCAGCACCTCGGCGTTTTCGTCGGGGAGCATGCCGCCCGTGCGTGCGGAGATGTTCACCCCGTAGCCGATGCCTGCCACGTCCACCACCGCGAAGGTGGGACTTTTCTGAATCAGTTTTCCACGAATCTGTTCAATCATGTATTGTCCTTTAGTTCTGCCTGCTGGTCCAAAAGTCTTTGAGGGTATTCCGGGTCCAAATCCCTACGTTCTTCCAGGCGGCGCTGCATCTCTTTGGTGAGGGCCGCCACCTGTGCACCCTGGTGGCCGTCCAGGTAGGGTTCTACGGAAATGGTTTCCAGCACGTCCAGGTAGAAATGGTACTGTTCTCGGGGGTGGTAGCTGACCAGCTTGTCGTGCTTGCGAAGCCCGATAATCTCGTTTCCGCCAAAGTAGATGGGCACGATGTCGCGCTTGCAGCCGATGGCGAACCTGGCCGCCCCCTTCTTGAAGTCCCACGGCTTGCCCGGTTCGGAGCGTGTACCTTCGGGGAAGATGATGAGGTTGTTCCCTTGGTCTGTGGTGCGTTTCACTTCCATCATCTGCTGGTCGAAGGATTCTGAATTGAGGATGTAGATGGAATTTACGATTCCGGAGACAAAGCGGTTCTTGCCGAGAGCCCCCTTCACGATGCAGTCGGCGTTGGGGATGATGGAAAACAGCAACACCACGTCTAGCAGGGAAGGGTGGTTGGCGATAATGATCTTGGAGTGGAGTCCCTTGAGGCGTTCACGGTGTTCCACCTTGAATTTGGAACCCCTCAGCAACACCAGCTGCCAGATGAGAATCTTGAGCGCGATGTGGATGGCGTAACGGGCCCACCGGCTGAACCGTTTCCGCGAAAAGCCGGAAAGGAGAAAAAGTGTCGGAAATACCACGGACGCCTGGATAAGACTACCCAACCCGAAAAAGAAGAAGGTCTGTAACTTTACGTAGGTTCGCCAGGCGTAGGCTATTCGTTGGAAAAAAGTCATGTCTCTCACGATGTAGCGTTTCTATTCGGAAAGATAAAAAAAATTGGGTAAACAAGCTATATTTTAGCCATATGAAACTGTTTTTGGCAATGTTCCTCTGCTTGACGCTGTCGTCCATGGCGTTTGCCGATGTCTTTGAAAGTCCCCTGACGGCTGAGCGTTCCAAGGAACTTGCCCAGGTTCTTTCGGCCATGCAGCAGCAGAAATACCTGCGGGGGAGTTTCAGGCAGGTGCGGACCGTCAAGAAAATCAACCGGGACTTTGTCTCTACGGGGAGTTTCGTCATTGCGGACACTCTGGGCATCTTGTGGAACATGGAAAAGCCCTTCCCGAACCTTACCGCCATCACCCGCGACAAGATGCTCCAGAAAAATGCCTCCGGGGCGGTTTCCCAGATGAACATGAAGGACAATGCGGTCTTTGGCCAAGTTTCCCAGACCATTCAGGGGATTTTTTCGGGCAACCGCAAAATGCTGGAAGAACGATTCCAGATTTTCTTCGAGATGGGGAAGGACGGGCTTTGGACCATCGGTCTTGTTCCCAAGGAAAGCGTCATCAAGAAGCAGATTTCATCGGTGGTGCTCTCGGGCCACAAGTGGCTGGAGAAGGTGACACTCTCCGACGGCGACGGAAACCCCATCCTCTACGAATTTTCCAAGGTGGAAGGGGGCATCTCCCTCACTCCCGAAGAATCCGCCCTGTTGCGCTGATGGAGCCTGCGGAGTTTCATGGATAAGCCCGAAAAAAAACGGATGAACAAGTGGGGGATTCTCCTCTGGGGAATCTTGCATGTCGCCATCATTGCGCTGGGTCTGAACGCTAGCCCCTGGAAAATCGATTCAAACCTTTTCTCCGTTTTGCCGCCTTCGCAGGTGTCGGCGGGTCTGGGTGATGCCGACGCCGAGCTTTCCCGCAGGACCATGGGCCAGATGACGGTGCTTGTGGGCCATAGCGATTTCGAAAAGGCGAAGGCGGCGGCAGACGAATTCGACCGTGCGCTGCGCGGGAATGGCCAGCTGGAAAAGGTAAGCTACCTGGTGTCGGACAGCTCCATGGACGAAGCCCGTGCCTTCGCCAGGGAATACCGCTATGCATTGCAGAGCGAAGCGTTTATGGACCGCGTTCGCCAGGGTGGCGGGGCCTTCTTGAAGCAGAACGCCCTGGAAAAAATCTACGGAGGCTTTTCCATGGCAAGCCTCGAGAACCTGGACGAAGACCCCTTCTTGCTTTCGGCCCAGGGCTTCGAGGATGTTCTGGGAAATCTCTCCTTCATGAGCAAGAACGTGGAACTCCGGGATGAGCGTCTTGTGCTGCGGGATTCTCTACGGACCTACGTCATGTGGTCTGCAAGCCTTGTTCCGGGTGCATCCACCTTCGGTGGCGACGGTAGCGCCCTCCAGATTATTGAACAGAAGATTTCGGAACTGAAAGGGTTGGATTCCGCCCTGGTGGTGGCAACCACAGGAGTGCCTTTCCACAGTTACGAAAGTTCTTCTCGGGCGCAACTGGAAGTGGCCGTGATTTCGGGCGTGTCCATCGTGTTGCTCCTGTTGCTGATCCTTTCTACCTACAGGTCTGCCGTACCCTTGGCGCTGACGCTGTTTTCTATCGGTGTCGCCATCGTCTCGGCACTGTCGGTGACCTGGACCTTGTTCGGCTCTATCCATATTTTCACCTTCGTGTTCGGGACCAGCGTCATCGGCGTGAGCATCGACTACGCCATCCATTTCTTTACAGGCTGGAAAATCCGGGAAGAACGGCTGGACGGTGGCGGCGTACGTGGCCTGATTTTCAAGGGACTTGCCCTGGGATTCATGACCACGGAACTTTCGTACCTGGCTCTCACCTTCGCTCCCTTCCCGCTGCTCCGGCAGATGGCGGTTTTCTCTATGGCGGGGCTTGCAAGCTCCTTCTTGACCATTACCCTTTTGTTTGCGGCCCTGCCTGCCGCAAGGACCCGCGCTCCTGCGGTTTTCGCTCTCGCTATCGTTTCGAAGGCCCTGGGTTGTTACGGAAAATGGCTTGGGGTGTTCAAGACGAAAAAGTGGACATCCCTTGCGGTGGCAGCGTTGATTGTTGCCGTTGCTTTCGCGGGAATTTCCCGCGTGCAGTGGGGTACGGACCTCAAGTCCCTCTATACCATGTCGCCGGAACGCCTAGTCCAGGAAAAGCTCGCCATGGAACTTCTGGATTTCGGCTCTTCGGGCAGCTACTTCTTGGTGAAGGGGAGTTCCGTTCAGGAGGTGCTGGAGCGGGAACATGCCTTCTGCAAGCGTCTGGAGCGGGAGCGTACCGACGGCGTGCTGCAGAACTACCTTGCCATCAGCAGGTTTATTCCGCCCCGTTCTGTCCAGCAAGGAAATTTCGAAATACTTTCTCGGGCCATGGATTCAGTATCGGTTGCGGAGATGCACAGGGAACTTGGACTCCGGTCCGATTCGGCTTTCCGAGCCTCGATGGGCCAAGGCCTGAAAGTTCTTGAGCCCGAAGGCAGGTTTCCCGCCAATTTCGAAAAACTCCTGAACAGTCTCTGGATTGGCCGCATAGGCGATTCCTACTACAGCGCGGTGATGCCTCTCCATGTTCAAGATGCCGCAAAGCTTTCCGGCCTTGCAGGCGACGGAATCTACTTTATGGACAAGGTAAACCAGATAAACGAGAACCTGACGCGGCTTTCCTTGACCGCCCTTGCCCTTGTGGGGATGGCCTTTGTGCTGGTGCTTGTTGTGCTACTGTTAATTTACGGGTTTGCCGGGGCGAGTTCCATTATGCGGATTCCCGTATGCGCCTCCTGCCTTGCGGTGGCGCTGTTCGGCTACCTGGACATCCCCTTCAATTTCTTTGCTACTGTGGGAATCATTTTGACCCTCGGTATAGGCATCGATTACTCCCTGTTTTTCAAGGAAGGGCGGGGAAGCCCCTTGACGGTACTTGCCATCGCGTTATCGGCCCTGACCACCATCCTCTCTTTCGGGAGCCTTTCTTTCAGCGGATTTTCGCCGGTTTCTACTTTTGGCCTGTCCGTGTTCCTTGGGATTCTTTTCAATTTTATCTTGTCCCCATTTGCAGGCTCCAGGGGTAAATAGGTCGCTGTGGCAATTGCGTTCATGGTTCTTTTTTTCTATAATTGGCGTGGAATAATTGAAATGCTTAGGAGGGTCCATGAGCGATAAGAAACAGGTTCTCGTGACCGGTGCCAGTGGCGGAATTGGTTCTGCCATAGCAGAAGCCGTTGCCCAGGCGGGTTATGCCGTTGTTGCGGGCTACAACAGGGGCAAGACCAGGGTCGATGAACTTATACAAAGGGTCCAGGCTGCCGGCGGAGAAATCCGTGGGCTTCAGCTCGACATTTCCGACCGCGATCAGTGCCGGGAAGTATTGACCAAGGATATCGAGGAAAACGGAACTTATTACGGTCTGATTCTTAATGCAGGCGTTTGCGCCGACATGACCTTTGCTGGCATGAGCGGGGATTCCTGGGACAAGGTGGTGAACACCAACCTGGGCGGTTTTTACAATGTGGTTCAACCACTGGTGATGCCCATGTGCCGCAAGCGCATTGGTCGTATCATCACCATCTCTTCGGTTTCCGGCGTTATCGGTAACCGTGGCCAGGTGAACTACAGTGCGTCAAAGGCCGGCATTATCGGGGCCACCAAGGCTCTGGCCACAGAACTTGCCAGCCGAAACATCACGGTAAACAGCATCGCGCCGGGCGTTATCGAAACCGAAATGATCAAGGACGCTCCCCTGGACATTATCTTGCAGGCCGTGCCCATGAAGCGGGTGGGCAAGCCCAGCGAAGTTGCCGCCACGGCAGTGTTCCTGCTTTCGGAAGGGGCGGCCTACATCACCCGTCAGGTGATTTCTGTAAACGGAGGTCTCGCATGACCCGTAGGGTTGTTGTTACGGGAGGTTCCTGCATTTCGGCCTTGGGGTCCGAGATGGACGAAATTTTCGACAGCCTGAAAAAGTTGGAGAACAAGGTAGTCCGCATGGACGAATGGGACAAGTACGTGCAGATGAACACCCGTCTGGCGGTTCCGGTGAACTACCAGTTTCCAGAAATGCCTCGCCGTAAGATTCGCGGTATGGGCCGTGTGGCCCTGCTGGCTACGGTGGGCGCCCAGAAGGCACTGGAATGCTCTGGTCTCTTGGAAGACCAGGATTTCTTACATTCCGGCCGTGTCGGCGTGGCCTACGGGTCTTCCATGGGCTCCGTGATGCCCTTGGTAGATTTTTTCTCCATGATCGTCACCAACGACAGTTCCAAGATTACGGCTACCACCTACATCAAGTCCATGCCCCAGACCTGCGCCGTGAACATCGGCGTGACCTTCGGGCTTACGGGCCGCATGATTACCACCAACACGGCCTGCACTTCCGGGAGCCTTGCCATCGGTAATGCCTACGAAGTCATCAAGTACGGCAAGCAAGATGCCATGGTGGCAGGCGGTGCCGACGAGCTGGACCCCACGGAATCTGCCGTTTTCGATACGCTTTTTGCAACCTCCGTCAAGAACGATACGCCCAAACTCACTCCCGCCAGCTACGATCGGGACCGCGATGGTCTGGTCATTGGCGAAGGAAGCGGCACCTTGATTCTCGAGGAATACGAGCATGCCCGTGCCCGCGGTGCAAAAATTTATGCGGAGCTGGTGGGCTTCGGTAACAATACCGACGGCGACCACCTGACCCAACCCAAGCAAGAAACCATGCAGCGGGCTCTGGAACTGGCTTTGGAAGATGCGGGACTCAGTCCCGACGCCATCGGCTACGTGAACGGTCACGGAACTGCCACCAAGCATGGCGACCGGGCCGAGACCTGGGCCACCTACAACGCCCTGAAGGGCCGTAGCGCCCCCATCAGCAGTCTCAAGAGCTACATCGGGCATACCCTGGGCGCTTGTGGCGGTATCGAGGCCTGGACGTCTATCCACATGATGAACCGGGGCTGGTTCAGCCCGAACTTGAACCTGAAAAACGTGGACCCGGAATGCGCCCCGCTGGACTATATCGTCGGTGACGGTCGCGAGATGGATGTGGAATACGTGATGAGCAACAACTTCGCCTTCGGCGGAATCAACACATCCCTCATTTTCAAGAAAGTGTAAATCCTTATTGCGGCGGAAATCCCCGTCGTTTTTCCATCATCGTCATGCCCCACTTGTTGGGGCATCCGCTGGATGTTTTTCCTGATGGTCTGGACGTCGTCCGGATTAATACAGTTCCTGTAAAGTTTCCGGCGCAAGCTTGCTCAAGAGTATGGCCTTGTCCCGCTTTTCCCGTAGGCCTTTGCGGTTTTTCCAGAGGTGCGCGATGACCGACGGGTGATTGAGCGCGAAACGCGTCGTCTTGATTCCGAGGGACTTGGAAAGGGCGTAGGCGATGTGGGGGAGGTATTCCCTGTTTTCGCTGGAAAAATCCATCGG
This sequence comes from uncultured Fibrobacter sp., assembly GCA_937891805.1. Classification (GTDB taxonomy): domain Bacteria; phylum Fibrobacterota; class Fibrobacteria; order Fibrobacterales; family Fibrobacteraceae; genus Fibrobacter. The sequence goes on from CALATK010000013.1 coordinate 42,586, forward strand.
GATTCCTTGCAGCCCGGCTACCAGGTAGGGAACGAAAAAGCATTTGCCGCCGGCGTGGTGCATCCTCAGGGCATAGTCGAGAATCTGCGCCGGAATAGGCAGGCTTGCGTCGAAGGCCCCGGTCCGCTGGACTATCCGTCTGGAAAAGACTGCAATTTCGGGTCTTGGGCTTGCCACGTACCGCAGGGGTGCATCCTCTTCGATAGTCTCGATTCCCTTGGACTTGTGGAGTTTGAACCCACCGACGAATTTTGCGGACTTCTTGTCGCCGTCTCCTATGGAGGTGTACCGAAGTCTCGGGGCGAAAGCGTCCACCATGGGGAATGCGGAGATGTTTTCGGCCAAGCTGTTCAAAAATTCTCGGTCGATGGTTACGGCGCTGCTTGCAAAGACAATCCATTCAGCGTCGCTTTCGTTCAGCCTTTCGTTGAAATTGTCCGTAAAGAACCAGCCTAGGGCCGGGTCGGTAAATGACGGCTTTGGCTCGGTAATGTTAGGTGAGCCCCAGACAAAAACGTCGAACTGCCGCATAGCGTTTAGCCCTAGAAATTAAACCGCAGGCCGGCCCGGTGTTCCATCCCGAGCCCTTGGGCCAGGTAAGAAAAGCTGTAGTCCAGGGCGAACAAGCCCATGCTGTAGCCGAGGCCGAGGCTCAAAAAGCGTGCCTCGTTGGATTCGTCGGGCCTGCTCCGGTCTTGAATCAGCTCCAGGGCGTCCCGTTTCAAGTCCAGCCATGTCCGGGTGAAACCGCCCCGTATGGCGAAGTACTTGCCCAGCAGGTATTCGGCGCCGATATTCAGGCGAGGCTCTGCATACCGCGGAAAATTCGTTTCGCCAAAGACTGTCAACTTCGGGAGGCTTTTCATACGCATGAATCCGGAAAGGGCGAACACCTGCCCCATGGGGTAGTATTCGTCTTCGCCGTCGTCCACGTAGTCTCTGAGCAGGCAACCGAAATCCCTGGCCACAAGTGCCAGTCCCCATAGCTTGTTTTGGGATTGCCAGGAAATACTCCAGTCAAAGGCCGCCCCGAAGGCGGTACGATCACCCTCTTCGTCGGCCAGCCTGTCGCTTGCGAACTTGAGGGTGGCGCCGAACTGGAAATGCTTCATGGGAAATGCTACCGTGGCGGTGACCAGCTGGCTCAGGGGGTTGTAGTCCTTGCCGGTCTCGTTGCCGTATTCGTCATAGCCTTCGATAGTTCCGTAGTCCAGCCAGTTGTACGAAATCTGGTACAGGAATCGCTTGAAGTCTCGGGTGTAGTATAGGGAACCCTGGTTTTCGGAGAATTCGCCGGTCTGCCAGTGCATGCCGACGGTACGTTCCTTCCCTTCGGGCATGCGGAGTGCGGCCGGGTTCAGTTGGGCGATGCTCGGGTCGGTAGAAGGGGCTGCCGCTGCGGATTTTTCAAGGGCCGCGTTTCGGGGGCTGTCGAAGGTGGACATGAAGGAGAAAACTTCCTGACCGGCATCGCCTTGCGAAAAGTAGGCCTGTGCCTCGAACGTGGCGGCAAGCAGAGCAAGCGCAGCCAGCTGGAAGTTTATCTTCTTGAACATAGGCTAAATTTATAAAATTTGCCTTTACAAAAAGGCAAAAGTTTCTATATTTGGGTCGCTCGGGCTACTAGCTCAGTTGGTAGAGCAACGCCCTTTTAAGGCGTGGGTCGAAGGTTCGAGCCCTTCGTAGCTCAGTGAAAAGCCGGTTTCGTTTTCGGAACCGGTTTTTCTTTTTAATGTGAATTCTCTCACAATTGTTTCTTTATCAACTCCAGAATTTTCTGGATGGCTTCTTCCGGCGATAGGTCCGTGTCGCCGCCGGCAGCCCGGGTGTGGCCGCCTCCGCCGAATTCCTTGGCGATGGCGTTCACGTCCACCACGTAGTTGCTCCTGAGGCTAATCTTGTACTTGCCGTTTACGGGATACAGGAACACCGCCACTTCGGTGCCGGAGACTTCACGCAGGGTGTCGATGACGTTGCTCAGGTCCACCGGCGTTACGTCGAATTCCTTCATCTTTTCGGGAGTCACGTAGGCATGTACCACGCGGCCCTCCAGGGCGAGCTTGCAGTTCTGCAGCACGAACCCGGTCACCAGCGTTTGCTTGTAGGTGCGGGTGTAGTAGGTCTCGTTCACGATGCGGGCGAAATCGATTCCCTTGTCGATAAGGGTACCCACGATTTCCATGGTCCGCTTGCCCGTGTTGCTGAACTTGAATGCTCCCGTGTCGTGGACGATTCCGAGGTAGAGGCATTCTGCGGTGCGCTTGCTGATTTTGCTCGGGTCCAGCTGTTCAAAAAGCACTTGACTGGCGGAACTGGCACTTGGCTCCACGATGTTCAGGTTGCAGAGATTTTTCGGGTTGCTGATGTGGTGGTCGATGTTGCAGGTTTTCTTGGCGCTTTGTAGGCATGCCACACCGCCTGCACCCACACGCTCAAAGGAGGGCGTGTCCATAAGCACCGCCGCGTCAAAGGGTTCGCTCCCGTCGGAGCTTTCGAACAGCGGGAGCGCCTTGTCGGCACCGTTCAAAATCTTGTAGCTTTCCGGGAATTTTTCCAGATAGATCTGGACCTTGATATTCGGAAAATTGTCCAGGATGTAGTTGTACAGGGCCAGGGTAGAGCCGACGCAGTCCCCGTCGGGGCGAACATGGCCGAAGATGGCCAGGGTGTTTGTGTTTTTCAAAAAATCGTCAAGCATAAAAGTCATAGGAGATTCCCGCCCAAGGCGGGAATGACAGGTTTGTGTTTACCAAATAATAGCATTTGTGGGGTGTCAGGCGTGCCAATTGCCACGTCGGGTTGTAAATTTTTGTAAACTTTTTGTGTAATGTGGTTGCAGCTTACAAAAATGTAAGTTTTTCGATATCCGTGCCGTGAAATTTGACGAAAATTCAAACTTTTTAAAACTGACAAAAAAATAACTTGCAAAAATGTAAGTTTTTGAAGATTTTTGTCCGTTTTACACTATTTGTCATGCCCCTTTGCTATCTTTACAGACGTTAAAAACATTAACAATCAAAACTCTCAACGGAGATATATAAAATGGCAATCAAGAATGCTTACCTTCAGAAAGTCTATGACAAGGTCGTCGCCCGTGATCCGGACCAGGCCCTCTTCCACCAGGCTGTCCGCGAATTCCTCGAATCCCTCGACCCCGTCCTCGAACAGGACAAGTCTTGGGAAACCAACGGCGTGATCGACCGCCTCGTCGAACCGGAACGCGTGATCACCTTCCGCGTACCTTGGCTCGATGACAAGGGTAACGTTCAGGTGAACCGTGGCTACCGCGTGCAGTTCAACTCCGCCATCGGCCCGTACAAGGGCGGTATCCGTCTCCGTAACGAAGTGACGCTTTCCATGCTGAAGTTCCTCGGCTTCGAACAGATCTTCAAGAACAGCTTGACCACGCTCCCCATGGGCGGCGGCAAGGGCGGTTCCGACTTCGATCCTAAGGGCAAGAGCGACAACGAAGTGATGCGTTTCTGCCAGTCCTTCATGACTGAACTCTGCAAGCACGTCGGTGCCGACACGGACGTTCCGGCTGGTGACCAGGGTACTGGCGCTCGCGAAATCGGTTACATGTTCGGTCAGTACAAGCGCATCCGCAACGAATTTGTGGGCGTTCTCACCGGTAAGGGCCTCTCTTACGGTGGTTCTCTCGCCCGTACCGAAGCTACTGGCTACGGCCTCTGCTACTTCACCCGCGAAATGCTCAAGGATCTCGCTAACGACTCCTTCGAAGGCAAGACCGTCGTGATTTCCGGTTCCGGTAACGTCGCCCAGTTCGCATGCCAGAAGGCTACTCAGCTCGGCGGCAAGGTCGTGACCATGTCCGACTCCAACGGCTACATCTACGACCCGAACGGCATCAACCTCGACATCGTTCTCGACCTCAAGAATGTGAAGCGCGCCCGCATTAGCGAATACGCCAAGCTGGTTCCGGGTTCTGAATACCACGAAGGTTCTAAGGGTGTTTGGACGGTCAAGTGCGACATCGCTCTTCCGTGCGCTACCCAGAACGAACTCGACCTCGACGGTGCCAAGGCCCTTATCGCTAACGGCGTGAAGGCCGTTGCCGAAGGTGCTAACATGCCGTCTACTCCGGAAGCTATCGAAGCCTTCCAGAAGGCTGGCGTTCTCTTTGGACCTGCCAAGGCTGCTAACGCTGGTGGCGTGGCAACATCGGGTCTCGAAATGTCTCAGAACTCCGAACGTCTCTCCTGGACCTTCGAAGAAGTGGACAAGAAGCTCGAAGGCATCATGAAGAGCATCTACGCTGCTGCTTCCTCTGCCGCAGTCAAGTACGGCCAGAAGGGCAACCTCGTCATGGGTGCAAACATCGCCGGCTTCCTCAAGGTTGCCGATGCCATGAAGTGGCAGGGCGCGGTGTAATAGTTCTGAGTAATCAGTTCTCAGTTGTGAGTAACAACTCAAAGGCCTCCGGTTCAAAGCCGGGGGCTTTTTTTTATATTTAGCGCATGACCTCGAAGACCATCAAGATTCAGTACCTCGACGATTCTATTACGCGCCTCACGTATGTGGGCGGCAAGTCCGACTGGATTGACTTGGCGGCGGCAGAGACCGTGACGCTCAAGGCGGGGGAGTTCAGGCTCATTCACCTGGGGGTCGCGATGAAGTTGCCCGAGGGTTACGAGGCGCATATCGCCCCGCGTAGTTCCACATTCAAGAATTTCGGTATTCTGCAGGCGAATTCTGTTGGTGTGGTAGATTCTAGCTACTGTGGTGCAAATGATTGGTGGAAAATGCCGGTGTACGCCACCCGCAACGTGACCATCGAGAAGGGGAGCCGCATCGCGCAGTTCCGCATCATGGAGCAGCAGCCCACGCTTACTTTCGAGGAAGGCTCGCTTGACGGCGCCGACCGCGGCGGATTCGGAAGCACGGGAATCTAGAAGGATTGCGTCTAAACCTCGTATTTCTTTCGGACATCGGCAGACATTGTCCAGCCATTCTGCTCTGCGGAGCGTTCGCCTTCTTCAAGGACTTGCTGCAATTTGTGTTCGGTTTTCTGAAGAGCCCTGATGAATTCAGGGGCGAAATCGATGCCGTTCGACCATGTAATCGTGTGCGCTTGCAGCGTGAAATCCTTAAAGGTATTGATGTCTGCTAGTTGCTGCACGATGGGGCGGGGGTCCGACTTGGATAGTCTAGACCAGTGGATCGATTTTCTTGTATTCTTCGGAGATCCTGCCCTACGCCCCTTAGCGGTTTGACAGAATCTGTGGCAGATTTCGTTTGCCGTAGATTACATGCACGACAGAAACGCACAAATTGTTTTCATCTACAGTATAAAAGATTGAATAATTGCGAACAGTAAAATACCGCACTCCTTCCGAAAGCCATGGTTCGTTTGGAAACAGATGGTAACGGCTAGGCATAAGCGATAAAGCCTTCATGGCTTGATGAAGTGCATCTATTACGGATTCCGCGGATTTTTTCGCTTTCAGTTCAACCGAAATACAGGAGTATATTTCGGCTAAATCGGATTTTGCCTGTTCTGTGAGAAAAACGGAGTATTCCATTATGCGAAGCGCTGCTTGAGTTCTGCGAAAGCGTCGTCCAAGGGCGTGACGCGACCATTGCGAGCGTCATCTAAGCCTTTTTGCATCTTGGCATTGAATACTTCATCCGACTCTTCAAGTGCGGACATGCGTTCCTGCTCATATTGGTAAAGCAGGAACTGGATATACTTCGAAACATCCTCGAGATAGGATTCCGGCAACTGGCGAATTTCTTTTTCTAGGACGTCGTATGACATAATAACTCCATTGACAAATATACTCTTTTCTTTGCAGAAAAGCAAGTAATGGGTTTTGCAGTGTGGGGCATATTCGGTGCTTTGGGCCACGGAATGGTTGTTTTGGGGCGGTGTTTAGTTTATATTTAGGGGTGAGGTTTTGTCCACAAATATTCGCAGCATAAAGGATTAGGATTGACCTTGCGGTGGTGGAGACCGCGGCTTGTCCGGCTTAACGGGAATTTGATAAATGAAAATAAACAATTTCTTATTTGTGTTGCTTGCGGGCCTGGAATTAATGACCGCTTGCACAGACTCATCCTCCAGTTTCGATGCATCTGAAGTATGTCCAGAAAGCGGGCGTGGAACATTCCAAGATGTTCGAGATGGTCAAGTGTATAAATACATCACCATTGGCGATAGAGTGTGGATGGACCAAAACCTGAATTACCCAGCGGAAACTAGCACTTGCTATGATGAACAGCAAAGCAATTGTGAAATCTATGGAAGATTGTATTCTGTGCAATATATGAACGATAAACAAAAAAACTTCGGAACTTTTAACCTAGATATCATTGATTCCATTTGTCCCCATGGATGGCGTGTCCCCACCTTGGGAGAATGGAATGAAATCGTGGACAGGGTGGATGGAATAAGCCACTTCAAGAACAATGAATGTATGGACGTATCACTTTATAGTGGGTATGCAACTTTTTACAACAACCCATCTACAGGCGATCCAGACCCACTTTTTTATGAGGATTTGGGAGAAGGCTTTCGAATGTGGGTGACAAGCACATACACTGAACATGGAAGGATGAAAATCTTTTCACCAGATTATGAAGATAGAGTCGATGGTTTTTTGGTAAAAAAACCAAAAGGTTATTACTCCCTTCGCTGTATAAAAAAAGAAGAATGGGAGTTGTAACGCTGGGGGTTTTAGGGGGTGGAACCCCACCTTGGTGGCCATGCGCACTAAGCAACAAGTTGTTAAGTGCTGTCCGCCCTTAGGCGAGGGGGTAGGTGGCAACGCAGTGCCGCCGAGGGGGAGCCTTCCCCCTACCAATTTGATATGAATTTCTCTCGCATCCCTAACCACTAACCACCAACCACTAACGGACTTCGTCCTACTTTTTTTATATTTTCTACGCAAAAATTTTTAACAAGGATATATTATGGCAAAGATTGCTATTCTCGGTTACGGTAACCTGGGTCGCGGTGTGGAATGCGCCGTGAAGCAGGCTCCGGATATGGAACTCGTCGCCGTTTTCACGCGTCGCGACCCCTCCACGGTCAAGATCCAGACGGCGGGCGTTCCGGTGCTGAACGTTTCTGAAATGGAAGCCTGGAAGGGCAAGGTGGACCTGCTCATTATCTGTGGCGGTTCCGCTACGGACCTGCCGGTGCTCACCCCGAAGTACGCCGCCATGTTCAACGTGATCGACTCCTTCGACACCCACGCCAAGATTCCGCAGCATTTCGCCGCCGTCGACGCTGCCGCCAAGTCTGCCGGCAACATCGCGATGATTTCTGTGGGTTGGGACCCGGGCATGTTCAGCCTGAACCGCGTGTACGCCCAGTCCATCCTTCCGGAAGGCAAGGACTACACGTTCTGGGGCAAGGGCGTTAGCCAGGGCCACAGCGACGCCGTCCGCCGCATCAAGGGCGTGAAGAACGCGAAGCAGTACACCTGCCCGGTGGAAGCGGCTCTCGAAGCCGTGCGTAGCGGTTCCATGCCGGAACTCACCACCCGCCAGAAGCACACGCGTCTGGTTTACGTGGTGGCCGAAGAAGGTGCCGACAAGGCCTATATCGAAAACGCCATCAAGACGATGCCGAACTACTTCGACGAATACGACACGACCGTCAACTTCATCAGCGAAGAAGAATTCAACAAGAACCACAGCGGGCTCGCTCACGGCGGTTTCGTGATTCGTACCGGCAAGACCGGCATGAACTTGGAACACACCCACGTGATCGAATACAGCCTCAAGCTCGATTCCAACCCGGAATTCACGACGAGCGTTCTCGTGGCTTACGCCCGTGCGGCTCTCCGCATGAAGGCTAACGGTCAGACCGGTTGCAAGACCGTTCTCGACGTGCCGCCTGCATACCTTAGCACTCTGAGCGACGAAGATTTGCGCGCACACTGCTTGTAATTTAAGCGTCATTCTGAACGAGGGCGTAGCCCGAAGTGAAGAATCCAGTTCAGCATTTAAATGAAAATTGCCTCGGGTAAGTCCCGGGGCTTTTCCTATAGGAAAAATTTCTGATTGATTTCTATTTCGATCCCAACGTAACCCGGGCCGAATTTTTTGCGGAGCGTGGTGGTGAGCCCGTCGGAAGTGCCTTTGTACGGGTAGTTGAAGCGAACTTTCATGGCGGGGTAGAGTCGCTTGATTTCGGCCTTGATGACTTGCGCGTAGGCGCGTTCTTGCGGGCGTGCGGGGTCGTAAAGGATTCCGATGTCGGTGTTGCGGACTTTGCCGTTTAGCACAGGCGTAAAGCTGTGGATGCCCAGGTGGATGATTTCCGCTTCCTTGTTTTCCGCGTTCTTGCCGCTATTGCCGCGCGAATCTTTGCCGATGTTCTGCTGCACGAATTTTTCAATGGCGGCGCGGTATTCGTTCCAATAGGTGGCGGCCTCTGCTTTTGCATTTTCGTTGTTACGCAAATAATCACTCTTGTTGGTGATGGTGCGGTTCAGGTCCACGAACAGGCGAGAGAACTTTCCTTCGCAAAAGAATTCCGGTTTGGCGAACTTCACCAGCTTGCGGAAAACCTGAACTGCCCCGATGTCGTAGGCGCGGTGGGTCTTTAGAACCTCGGCAGGAACGACCTTCTTGAACGCGGCGGGTAGGCGATTGCTCGCATGTTCGCAGGTGAGGATGAGTATTGCTTTAGCCATGTTTTAAATATAAAAGGATTGTTTTGTTGATGTCTTCCCCGACTTGGTCGGGGACCTCCTTTTGCTTGAAAAAATGAAAGGAGATGCCCGCCAGTTTATCCCGGACATGTTCCGGGACGGGCATGACAAGTTTGGAACTATTCCCCTGTTCCGTATAGCTTGTTCTCTGCGAGGCAGTGGGCGAGGCGGCCGTATTCATACACGAAATCGTCCCGGTCGGGGTCGGCTCCGACGGCTTTTACCAGGGCGCTGGCGAGGGTTCCGCGCTTGAACATCTTTTGAAGCAGTTCCTGAGAATGCTGGGAAATTTTGTCCTTTACCTTCTCGGTGATGCGTTGCACGAGTTCACTTGCCGTGATTTCGCTGGCATTGATTCCCCAGATTTTCAGGTAATCTTGGTCATTTATCACTGTTTTTTCGGCGGAATGTGTGGTGGCGAGGAGGATTTTCGCTAATGCGTCGGTGTCAAGTGCTCGAATTTGCGACTCATTCGCAAATCTACCTTCCACAAGACCTTTCAACACGGCGACTTCCCATTCGGCAATGGCAATGTCGGCATCGGGACATTCCTGAATGTCAACGAGTCGAATTTCTACGGCTCCGCGGTCAAAGCGGGCGATGGCCCCGCGGCTATTCAAGAAGAAATGATTCAGCAAATGCTCTGGGTCGTAGGGAGCGATGTCGGCTTTTACGCGGTTGAAAATCTGCTCCTCGTAATCCTTGTAGGTAAACACCGCTTCGGGAATCACCTTGCCCGTAATGCTCGGGATTTTCTCCTGGTTGTGTCGGTATGTTTCGATTCGTCCGTCCAGGAATCCGCAGTATTTGCTGTCCAAGAACGGGCTTGATGCCGCAATGGCGGGAATCAGCGGCAACAGCGCACGAATGGCTGCGTGCAACTTTCCGAATTCTTCGTCGCCATTGAAGGAGAGGGTGATGTGGGTGGATTGCAGGTTTGCCCAGCCGTGCCCCTTGCAGTTAAAGATGCGGTCGTAGGTCTCGTAAATGTCCAGGCAATCGTAGGGCCAGAGCTTCATCTCGGCGGGGTCCATAAAGGGGTGGGCCGCCGTGGGGAGCAACATCGCGTTAATGCTCTTGAGCGATTCGTTCGCCTTCAGGATTTCGTGGTGGAATGTCTTGCCCAAGTGCTTGAGGCTATCGACAGGCTGTGCGCACTTGAATTCCAGCACATGGCTCACCAGCTCGTTGGAAAGCCCAATCGGTCCGTGCTCCACGTCAGAGAGCTGCTGGCCGTTCTTGTCTTTTCCGAGAGGTACATCGGCGCGGGGGAGAACGTTCAAGGAATCACGATCCACGATCATGTATTCCATCTCGATGCCGTAGCGTTGAAAGATTTTAAAGTCACTCATATTAAAACTTCTTGTTGTAGTGTTATCTTGAGCGCAACGAAGTGGAGTCTCTTTGACCACTTGGCAACTTGTTGCCTTAGTGGGCATGATCCTCGAATGGGGAGAAAGATCTCTATGCATTTTTCTGTAGATTCTTCGACTTCGAACCTGCGGTTCTTCGCTCAGAATGACACGGGCTTAATAATTCCAGAAATCCTTCTCGTGCATTTGCAGTTTATGTTGCGCGGCGTTCATGCGTTCTTCGATGCGGTGGCGCAGCGACCTCATGACGGCGAGGTAAACCTTGCTCTTGCCCACGCCATCTTCGATGCCCGCGTCGATACTCGGGTTGTCGTTCACCTCGATTACAATCGGGTGTCCGTGCCATTCCTTCAAATCCACACCGTAAAGCCCGTTGCCGATGAGGCTGCAAATCTTGAGTGCGGTTTTCACGATTCCGTGGGGCACCATCTCGATGGGGATGCTTTCGCACTTGCCCGAAAATTCTTCGCTCTGCTTGTCGTTGCTTTCCCAGTTGTATATTTGCCAGTGGCCCTTCGCCATGTGGTACTTGCAGGCGTAAAGCGGTTTGCCGTCCAGAACGCCCACACGCCAGTCGAATTCCGTCGGCGTAAATTCCTGGGCAATCAGCAGGTCGCTGTGCTGGAACATCTCGTCGAGAATCTGTTCCAGTTCTTCCTTGTTGGTCGCCTTCTTCACGCCCATCGAAAAACTCGAATCCGGCGACTTGATGACCATCGGGAACCCGATTTCCTTCGCAAGCGTGTGGCGGTTTTCGGCGTGCGCAATAATCGTCTTCGGCGAATGAATCTTCGCGGCCTGCATCAGTTCTTGCAGGTACACTTTGTTGGAGCAGCGCAGAATGCTGTCGGGGTCGTCAATGACGGCAATGCCTTGCGACTGCGCACGGCGGGCAAAGCTGTAGGTGTAATGGTTTACGTTAGTGGTTTCGCGGATAAAGATGGCGTCGAATTCGCCTACGCGGGGGTAGTCCTTCTTGGTAATCATCTCCACGCGGAATCCCGTTTCTTCGGCGGCCTTGATAAAGTTCTGAATCGCCTGCGCATTGCTCGGCGGCTCGACTTCATCTGGGTTCGTGAGAATGCCTAAGTCGTACAGGTAATCTTCTTCCTTGCTGGTGGCGTAACGGGTCTTTTCGAAGTATTCCTGGGCGAATTTATCGACAAATTCCATGTGGGATTCGGGAATTTCATCCACGCAAATTGGGCGGATGCTCTGAATGAACCACTTCTGCTTGAACACGAATTTCGCGCGCAGAAGCGGTGCCTGGAACAGGCGGTAAAGTTCCTGCGAAAGCTCCAGGTATTGCGGGCTCACGTTCTGCCCGAAGTAAATCGAAAGCACGAATTCCGTGCCCGTCAGTTTGTGGAAGCTCTTTTGGATCAGGTTGTCAATTTCGTCGGAAATGTGCTTGATGACTGCCGGAGCCTTGAAATCGCGCATATTCTTGACGCCCGGAATCACCTTGTGCCCGCGGGCCTCGGCCAGCAACGACACGTAGTAGCCTTTGCTTTGGTAGTTGTAATCGCGGCAAAGGTTGAATACACGCAGGTTGCGTTCGTTAGTGTACTTGCTCGAAATCAGGTAGTCCTGTGCCGAAATGATATCGATGCCTGGAACGTGCAATTTCCAGTGCTTGGGGTTGTTTACTACTATAAGTTTTTTCATGTTTTCACTTTCGTCATCCTGACCCCGTAGGGGGAAGGGTTCAGGCGATTCCTTACTGGATTCCTCGAGGCGTTGCCTCTCGGAATGACGCGGTTGGTTTATTGTTTCTTATTTTCTATAACAAGCACGTTGCCGTCGTACGTCATGACGCCGAGCAAGATGCTGTGGAGCAGGCGGAACTTGTCCACCTTGTAGTAAGGAGTCTTGTGAAGGGGGTTGGTGCCGTCGGGGTCGGCGACCATGAACTGTTTCTTGTCGTCGATGCCGTAAACTACGACGAAGTGCCCCATGGGCTCGCCGTGAATGTCGTCGAAGACGGACTTGTCGTCTTTGTCGGTGAATTCCCGCATGCTGCGGTACAGATAGGTGGCCGAAAGTCCGCAAAGAACAGGCACGCCCTTCTTGAAGTATTTTTCGAACATGGCGGCGCGCAAGTCCTCGAACGCAACCTTGCCGCCCAGGTCGATAAAGCGGATATACGCCTCAATTGCCTTGCGGAGCTTGGGGGCGTGCTTTGCCTTGTGCAAGAGTTCCAGCTTTGCCTTCAGTTCCGGCATGCTGAGGGTGCTCCAGGTGGGGTCCAGGAGCGTCAGGTTGTAGGAATGCAGCGTGACTTTGAACCCGCGCTTCAGGGCGTCGATGCCGAGGAAAACGCCGAGGGTGCCTCCGTCTTCCAAAAATTCGATTTCGGAGATGAGCTGCTTCAGGGAAATCTTGTAGCCCAGGTGGTTGTAAACAGCCTGCAGGCTGGTGGGCCCGCAGGTAACATCGTCGGGCTGCTGTAATATCTTTATATCCATCGTTTTGCCTTTAAATGCCTTTTAAGCCGGAGGTATATCCGTTCTCGTCTGGCGGCTGCCGGGAGGTTTTCCCGGGTCGTCGATGGCGTGTGAAAAACTATTCTTTTTCCAGGCAGTTGTCCATAGCGGCGATAATCTTTTTCTTGTCCATGTGCTGGCCGATAAAGACCAGACGGTTGGTGCGGTCGCCGTATTTTTCGTCCCAGATGTTCTTGAGCTGCGGGTTTTCGCGCAGTAGCTGGTCTTGTACGGCCTTGCTTTCGGCGGCGAACCATCGCCCGAAATTTTGGGCGGAGGCCTGCTTGCCAGCCTGCTCGAACAGGTAACTTTCTGTCGGTTCGTCACTGAACCACATGAGTCCCTTGGTACGGATGATGCAACTGGGATAGTCGTCCAAGAATTCCTCAAACTTTTTGCGGTTCACAGGCGGGCGGCGCTCATAGACGAAGGTGCTGATGCCGTATTCGTCGCCATGGGGATGGTCCTTGTCGTGGTGGTGGCCGCAATGGCAGACCCCGTGTTCGTGGTCGCAATGGCTGTGGTCTTCTTCATCGTGGTCATCGTGATGGTGGTGATGCTCGTGCTCGTCATGATCGTGGTCATCATCGTGATCGTGATCATCATCGTGATCGTGATGATGATGTTCATGCTCGTCATGGTCATCATCCATGTCGTTGTCCGTCTTGTTGAGCTCGATGGCCCAACGGCTGGACTCCGCCACCTTCTCGAAATCGAACAGCTTGGTGTCCAGGACTTCTTTCATGTCAACCTTGCCGAAGTTGGTCTCGATCATCTTGGCTGTGGGCTGCAAGGCCTTCACTACGGCCTTCACGTGTTCCAGGTCGCCCTTGGAAAGCATGTCCACCTTGTTCAGGATAACCGTATTGCAAAATTCGATCTGCTGGATCAAGAGGTTTGCGATGTCTTCTTCTTCCAGGTCCTTGTCCAGGAGCTTTTCGCCACCGCCGAATTCGTCGGCCAGGCGGAGCGCGTCTACCACGGCGGCGATGTTGTCCAGGTGGCAGGCCAGACGCTGGCCGTTCTTGCCCTGCAGCTGGCTTCCGGCCATGCAGATGGTCTGGGCGATAGGTACCGGCTCGCAGATACCGCTGGCTTCAATCAGTATGTAGTCGAACTTGCCCATCTCCAGGATTTCGGCAATCTGTTCCAGCAAATCAGCCTTCAGGGAGCAGCAGATGCAGCCGTTGCTGAGGGGAACTACCTTTCCGGAATCTTCCTTGGTGATGTTTCCGCCTTTCTCGATGAGGGTCTGGTCAATGTTCACCTCGCCGATATCGTTTACGATAACGGCCACGTGGTAGCCCTGCTGGTTGTTGAGGATGTAGTTGAGAAGGGTGGTTTTTCCGGCTCCGAGGTAACCGGTGAGCAGCGTAATAGGTACTGATTTCATTTCGATTCCTTTGAATTGCAAGCGCCCACTGCTTGTAGTGAAAACAGTGGAGCCTGCTTAAAGTTCACAGTTCCAGTCTTTTCCGATACCCGAAGTGCCGCGGACTTTTTGGGCCTTTTTTGCCAGCTGGTCCAGCCTGACGCTTCCCAGGTAATCGCGGATGACCCGGTCCAGTTCCGTCCACACGGGGAGCGTGACGCAAATGGCGGCCCGTTTGCAGGCGTTCTTCTTGTCGTCTAGGCAGGCCACGGGCGCAACCGATGTTTCCGTCTGGGAGAGTATATCCCAGACGCTGCATTCCTTGGGGTTGCACTTGAGCCTGTATCCGCCAGTTTTTCCGCGGGCACCCTCCAAAAAGTTCCCGCGGACAAGTGTCCCGAGAATCCCTTCCAGGTACTTTTCGGAAATCTGCTGGTGGGTGGACAGGTCCTGGAGTTTCACGAATTCCCCCTCCTTGCGGGAGGCAAGGTCTATCATGACTCTCAAGGCGTACCGCCCCTTGGTGGAAATGCGCATCCTTACGGTCTCGTTCGTTTCAACTTTTAATAAGTCATCCCCGCTGTCATTCTGGAGGGGCAACGCCCCGATAGAATCACGGGGATCTCCTTTCTTATAATTCCGGCTGCTTGCCGGTGAGGCGCACGAAGATTTCTTCGTACTTCGCGAGCGTGTTCTTCACCACGTCGGCCGGGATTTCCGGACCCGGGTAGGTCTTGCCCCAGTCGAGAGTTTCGAGCCAGTCGCGAACGTACTGCTTGTCGAAGCTTTCCTGGTTCTTGCCCACCTGGTACTTGTCGGCCGGCCAGTAGCGGCTGGAGTCCGGCGTGAGCACTTCGTCGATAAGGATGGTTTCGCCATCGATTTCACCGAATTCGAACTTGGTGTCGGCGAGGATGATGCCCTTGCTTGCAGCGTAGTCGCGGGCCTTCGTGTAGATGTCCAAAGACATGTTGCGGAGTGTGGTTGCAACCTTTTCGCCCACGATGTCGAAAGTCTGTTCGAAGCTGATGTTTTCGTCGTGGCCAACGTCGGGCTTGGTGCTCGGCGTGTAGAGCGGCTTTTCGAGCTTCTGGCAGAGTTGCAGGCCTTCCGGGAGAACGTGACCGCAAATCTTGCCGGTCTTCTGGTAGTCCTTCCAGCCGGAACCCACGATGTAGCCGCGGACGATGCATTCCACGGAATGGCGGTGAGCCTTTTTCACGATCATGGAGCGACCGCGGAGGTAGTCGGCGTGCTTCTTCAAGACGGCCGGGTATTCGTTCACGTCGGCGGTGATGAGGTGGTTCTTCATGCCGAGGTGCTGGAACCAGAACAGCGAAAGCTGGTTGAGGATTTTGCCCTTACCAGGAATCGGGGTGGGGAGCACCACGTCAAAAGCGGAAAGACGGTCGCTGGCGACCATCAGGAAGCTGTCGCCCAGGTCGTACATGTCGCGTACTTTGCCCTGGTGGAACAGCGGAACTTCGGTAATGGGGGTATCAAATTTTAAGCTCATAGTGTGTCCAAAGATAGTAAAAGGGTAGGGGGTTGGCTGCCTAAAACGAACAAAGCGTGCCCGCAACCACGGACACGCTGGATGATTCTCATTTAATTACGGATTTATCCGCAGAAGCTGCTACTTTTGGCTGTTTCGAACCATTCATCTCTGTCTGCGTCATCTTCTGTTTCTTCTTCGGTGGTTACAAGAATGGTTCCTTCACATTTTGCGTTTTCTTCTTCTGCAGCACTTTCTTGGCATGCGCTTTCCATGAACATATTGGTTTTTGTTTCTGTAACGATGGTAAGCGTTGTACCTGACCAGGTATAGGTTATCTTTTCATCCATCATTCCTGCGATGTTCCCTTCGACCACCCAGGTGTTGTCTGTTTTTTCGAAATCACACTTGTTTTCTTTAGCTTCCGAACCCGATGATTCCGGTTCGCTTGCGTTAGCCTTGATTTCCAAATCTTTTTCGTCGGTGCATTCAGCCTTGATATCTTTGAGGGTCTTGTCATCAATCATAACGGTATTTGTTGCGAATTTTTGCCAATGCTTTCCTCCTTCGCAGATACCGCCACTTGCGTATTGTTTGCACAAATCTGCACTCTTATAGTCGGACGCAACCCTCATCCTGTAGATGTTGATAGAATCTCCGTCTTCGGTCCATTCGTAGAACTGACGATAGTCATCGCCTTCTTTTTCAACAATCCAAAGACCGTCATTGATGTCGCAGTAAACCTTGGCTCCGGAATCGTCGCCGGAAGAATCACCATCGTCATCGGCAGAAGTCTTGCCACCATCGTCGGACTGAGTCTTGCCACCGTCGCCATCGGAGTCCTTTGAGTCGTTGTCCTTGCTGGAGGAATTCTCATCATTTTTCACCCATTCTCCGGACTTGCAGGTGTAGGAGGCCTGGTCGTCTTTCACGAATCCGACGGTGCCTTCGGCGGTCTTTGCGCAGAGACCCAGTTCGTCGAAGGTCTGGACTTCGAAATCGGGAGTGACGGCTTTGCTGTCTGTGCCGCTGGAGCTGTCGTCGCCACAGGCGGCAAGGCTCATCAGGAGGGCGGTGGAAATGAGGGATATTCCGACGTAGAGTTGTTTTTTCATGGTATTTTCTCCAAGGTTGACAAATTTGTAAAGAATGTAAGAAAAACAACCAGATTTGTCAAACGTTTTTAAAACAAGCTGTTTTTTAGTATAGGTTGGCCAGGAAATTATGCCGAAATAATCTAAATTTGTCGTCTATTACGCCACTATTGGAAAAATTCATGAAATTTGCCGTTCCCGTTTTGTTTTTTTTGAGCCTTGCGGTAAGCATTTTTGCCGCTCCGCCCCAGGGTAGTTCCGGGAACGTCTCCATATCCTCTACCGAGCGGATGCTTATCCAGATGCTCCTGAGCGACGAAAGTTTTGGTCCTACTTTTATGGAAAGGTGTACCGCCGAGGCGGACAGCCTGCTGGGAACGAAACAGTCGAAAGAAACCTGTGTCTGTGCGTTCAATCATCTGGTCAGGAACGATACCCTGCTCTACCTTTTGATGAAATCCATGGATGCTAACGGCGAAATCAAGGATTTCGGCCCTCTGGGCATGCGGCTCCTTTCGCCATGCCTCCCACTGGAATTTACTCCCGAGATGGAAAAGTCCATTGAGGAGGAATGTCTCCTGGTGGTCCGCGGCGGAAACAGGTCCCGCTGCAAGTGCGCCTACAAGCACATCAAAAAGAATTATACGGTAAAGTCCCTG
Source organism: uncultured Fibrobacter sp. (assembly GCA_937891805.1). Lineage (GTDB taxonomy): Bacteria > Fibrobacterota > Fibrobacteria > Fibrobacterales > Fibrobacteraceae > Fibrobacter. The sequence continues at coordinate 59,749 of CALATK010000013.1, forward strand.
CTAGAAGAAATTTCCCTGGACAGGGAAAAGCTCCGGCTGAAACTGGTGGGCCTTGTCGGAAGGTGCGTTGTCCCCTAAGGAGTAAAAATGTTCGAGTCCTTGTTCCAGAAATACCCGTTCTTTCGCGCCGTGCCTTGCATCCTCTGCATGGCGGTTATCTTCAAACTGTCGTCCTTGACCAACGAACAGCTGGAAGATTTTCCCCAGATTTGGGACAAGCTGGCCCACTTTCTGGAATATGCCACCCTCGCGGGTTGCTACGCCATGATCTGGACCCGAAACGAATGGTCCAGGCGGCAGTGGTTGCGGGTCTTGATTGTAGGTGTTCTCGCCTTGGCCTACGGCTGTACCGACGAATACCACCAGAGCTTTGTAGAGGGCCGGGACTGTAGCGCTTTTGACCTAGTGGCGGACTTGACAGGCGGCCTGTTCGGCGGAATCGTCTATGCCGTCATCACGCGGATATTGAACCGCTTCGACCCGGTGGAAAAAAATGTGAAGTGAAAGGTGTGAGATTAGTAATGAGTTGTCGGTTATCAGTTATCAGTATATAATTTGGCGCCAAAGGTGCGACTGTAAGAACTCACAACTCACAACTGACGACTCATAACTTCTAAAATTTCCCCAGCAGAATAATCTCCCGTTTCAGTTCAATCCTGAATTTTTCGGAAACTTTATTTTGTACATACTCGCTGAGGCTCTTGATGTCTCGGGCCGTAGCGCCGCCAGCATTCACGATGAAGTTGGCGTGTAACGTGCTTACTTCGGCGCTACCTATGCGATAGCCTTTGAGTCCGGCTTGCTCAATGTAGTAGCCTGGTGCGACCTGTGTTGGGGTCTCGGCGGCGCCGACTTCTAGCCGCTTGAAGGTGGAGCCTGCGTTGGGCATGTTCAGGGGTTGCGTGGCCTTGCGCTTGGCCATGCACTCGGCCAGTTCCGCTTCCAGGTCGGCGGCGGTCAATCCCTGCGAACTTGCGCTTTGTAGCTGGAACGTAGCCGCGAGAATGATTTTTCCATTGTCATCCCCGGCGCCATTGTTGTCGTTGCTGAAAACACTCCGTCTGTAGCCGAAACCGCATTCGTCAGCGGACAACTCGCGGGTGTTTCCGACCGCATCAAGGACCGTCACGCCGGTGCAGGCTTGTCCGATTTCTTGGCCGTAGGCACCTGCGTTCATATATACCGCCCCGCCCAAGGTTCCGGGGATGCCGGCCAGCTTGTGGATTCCGGCGTAGCCCTGCTTGAGGGTGTGCCGGGCGAACCTGCCCAGGGGTGTTGCCGCACCTACCTTGAACTTGCCGTTCCCCAGGTCCACGATTTCCGAAAAATCTCCGGCGAGTGAGATGATTACGCCATCGTAGCCCTTGTCCGAGACCAACAGGTTGGTCCCGTTACCCAAAATAAAATGTGGGAGATTCTTTTCCCGAGCAAATGAAAGCGCATTTTTCAGGCTTTCTATGGAGCTGGCCTTGACAAAATACCGCGCAGGGCCGCCCACCTTGAAGGAGGTGTGCACGCTCATCGGCTCGTTTTCTTGGATAACCATGGCCTAAATATAGGATTTACTATAATTCCCCTAGATGACCGACGAAGAGCTGAAACAGTTCAAGGCCTCCCTGTCCATTACGGCGGTGGCCCGTTCCCTGGGCATAGATGTTGTCCGGGGCAAGTGCCGCTGTGCCTTTGCGAGCCGCCATGCCCATGGCGACAGGACCCCGTCGGTTTCCATTTCCGAGGAGAAGGGGTATTTCCGCTGCTGGGTCTGCGACGACGTGCGGGGCGACGTGATTTCCCTGGTGCAAAAGTACAAGGGTTGCTCTTTTATGGAGGCCCTGAATTACCTTCGCGAAACTTTTCCGTTTTTGGCCCCTGCGGGCAAGTCCACCTCGGCAGGCAAGCCTGTTGTGGGCACCCATCATAATGTTGCCGCACAGGCTCCCCAGGAAATCTACGCTACGGAGCCTATGCCCATGCCGGAACCGGCACCGGCAGAGGAATTGGTCAGCGAAGACGAACGCAAAAAGATCATCCTGAATTTTTTGAAGATGCTTTCGCCGGTAGACGGAACCCAGGCTGCCGCTTGGCTTATGGGGCGTCGCATCTTCAAGCCCGTATGGGACAAGATGCTCCTCAGGACCATCAAGGACTACGGCCAGCTGAACAATGCCCTCAAGGACACCTACAGCATGGATGTCTTGCAGTACGTGGGCCTGTTCAACGAGAAGGGAAACCTGAAGTTCTACAAGCATCCGCTGATATTCCCGTACCTGGATACCCAGCGCAGGGCTTTTTATTTCCAGTCCCGTGCGCTGGAAAGTTCCGTAGTGCCCAAGGAAATGAACCTGCGTGGGACGGTGCCTTACCCATACAATATGTCTGCTCTGGACGAGAAACCGGGCTGGGTTTACCTGTGCGAGGGAGTGGTGGACACTCTCACCTTTTTAGGCCGTAAAATTGAAGCGGTGGGCATACCCGGCGTGCGCAGTTTCAAGGTGGAATGGCTGCCCCTGTTCAAGAACAAGAACGTGGTGTTGTGCATGGATAAGGACAACGCCGGTCGCGAGGCCACCAAGTACCTGCAAGAAGTGTTCGGCAATGCGGGAATCCGCACCATCGTGCTGGGCGAGGGCACGGAACACCTGGATTCTTCTATAAAGGAAGGCGAAGACGTGAACGACTGGTTTGGCGGGAAGCACTGACAAAAGCTATATATTGGTGCGGTTGATTTATGAAAAAAATTAAGGACATCATCGAGAAAATCAGGGGTAACCTGGTTTTCAAGATTTTCAAGGGAATTTACGGATTCATCAACTTCTTGCTGAGGTGTGTCCTTCTGATTCTCATCATCTATTCGGCGGTGTTCAGTATCGTGGCCTCCGTGGCCCTGTACAAGGCCTTTATTTACGGTTATAACTTGTACGACGGCGTACAGTCCCTGAAGGATACCCAGCCCGAGATGAGCCGCTACATGCAGGCTCTGGTGGATTCCAATCCGACGGTGAAAATCAAGCATACCTATGTGCCCCTGGATTCAATCAGCCCCTATTTGCAGAAGGCGGTGATTGCCAGCGAAGATGCCGGTTTCTATTTCCACCCGGGTTTTGACGTGAACGCCATCGCTGAGGCGTTGAACGCCAACAAGATGTCGGGCAAGACCAAGTTTGGCGGGTCCACTATCACGCAACAGCTGGCCAAGAACCTGTTCTTGAGCGGGGAACGCTCTTGGGAGCGGAAGTTCAAGGAGCTGGCCTACGCACTTTTGATGGAACACGAGCTGGGGAAGGACCGCATTCTGGAACTTTACCTGAACTACGCCCAGTGGGGCAAGGATATTTTCGGATGCCAGGCGGCCTGCTCCACCTATTACAAGAAGAGTTGCAGCAAGCTCAGCGTGGACCAGGCCATCAATCTGGCGGCCATGCTGGCAAGCCCCGGCAAGCATCATCCCAACATGCGGGAAAGCCAGTTCATGGCCAAGCGCCGGGCTGTCATCTACCAGAACATGTTCCCCAAGAAGGACAGCCTGCTGGTGGATTCCCTACGGCAGCTGATGGCACCGCCTCCTGCTGCGGCTCCGGCAGCGACAGCGGCTGAACCTGTGGCGGCGCCCGTCGCTCCTGCTGCGCCTGAGGTTGTCGAAAGCCCCGCACCTGCGGAGCCTTCAGTTCCCGAGAACCCGGAGTAATTCCTCTTTTTTGACAAGCCCGCCCTGTACAAGTCTGCTGGCGTATTCCTGCAGCGTTCCGTCGGTGTAGGCGCCGTCGGGTCCTAACAGTTCTAGTGCAGCGATGCGCCCGCCGGTCTTTTTCCGCAAAAGCCTCTGGGTCATTACGCCCAGCAGGGAGTCCTGCAGTGATGCTTGAGAAATTCCCAGGTCTTGGAGTCGTGCAAAGGCTCCCTTTGCACTGTTGGTGTGTAACGTCGCAAGCACCAGGTGGCCCGTTTCTGCGGCGCGGAGCGCAATACGGGCGGTTTCTTCGTCCCGGATTTCACCTACCAGAATCACGTCGGGATCTTGCCGGAGTATGGAGCGGAGCGCCGCGGCGAAGGTAAACCCGCATTTTTCGTTGACCTGCACTTGGTTTGCGCCATTGAGGCTGTATTCCACCGGGTCTTCGATGGTGGTGACGTTTATCTTTTTCTGGATGATTTCACGCAGGCCCGCGTACAGCGTGGTGGTCTTGCCGCTGCCGGTGGGGCCTGTTATCAGGAACAGACCCTGGGGCATGGCGAAGATGCGCCGGAGTTCTGCAAGGATTTTCGGGCTGAATTCCAGGTCGCCAAGGGTGCCACCTTCGTCCTTGGCGGGTAAAAGCCGCAGTACGCAGGTCTCGCCGTGCTGTACCGGCAGGGTACTGAGCCGGACCCGCACCGTTCCCGATACGCCCTGGAACTTGAAACTCCCGTCATGGGGAATTCGCTTGTCTGTAATGTCCACTTGGGCCAGGAGCTTCAGCCGCACAAGTACCGGGTCCTTTAACCATGGGGGCAGGCTTCTGTGGAATTGCAGCAGGCCGTCGATGCGGAACCGAACCTTCAGTTCCTTTTCGGTGGGTTCCAGGTGGATGTCGCTGGCGTTTTGCTCCAGGGCCTTGTCCATAAGGCTATCCACCAGATTGATGACCGGCTCCGATTCCCAAGAGTTGGCCTTGCTTTCTTGCAGGGTTTCCGCTTCGCTTGCGAAGTTTTTGCGTATGGTCCGGAGCACTTCAGCTTCGGTCATGGGGCAGGGGACAACGGGGCCGTCGTGCATAAAGCGGATGCGTTCCAACAGCATTTCGTCGTGGATGTTCGCCATGCCCAGGTACAGGGCGGCTGGGTTTTTGCCTGCAGGGCAGGGAAGGGGGGTGGTCAAGTGTGCTTTGCACCAGGCGTTAGTAAAATTCATGCCGGCCAAAATACAAAACACTGGTTGTTGAAAACCAGTGTTTTTTTTTTGAGTCCTTTATACCACGGCCTTGGTTTTCCAGCGGCCGCTTTTCCAGCGCCAGAAGTTGGCGATGGAGCGGTAAAATTCGTCGCTGGCCATGCCGAGCCAGAGCCCCGCCAACCCAAGTTTCAGGCCGAAGGCGAGGAACAGTGCGGTGCCCACGCCCAGAGTCCACATCATGGCGCTTCCGACGATAGCGGGAAACTTGGAATCTCCGATGGCGCGGAGAGATGAGGTAATAATGAAGTTGACGGCTTTAAACGGTTGCAACGCTACATCGCACCAGAGGCAGATGCAGCCCAGACGAATCACTTCGGGATCCTTGGAGAAAATGCCGATAAGATGCTCGCCACAGAGGGCCACCGCAATGGAGAAAATAAGCCCGCTAATGCTTCCGATGATAAATGTGCGTTTTATTTTTTCAGAGGCCCGGTCGTATTCGTGAGCGCCCACCAGGTGGGCTACGAGAATCTGGTTTCCGCTGCCCAAACCGATTCCCAAAATGCAAGACACTGCAGAGAAGTTCCCCGCAAAGACGCGGGCCGTTATGGCGGTGGTACCAACATAGACCACCATGGCGGTGATGAACACCTGGAACAGCTGGAAACTGATGGGTTCTGCGGCTGCGGGAAGCCCGATACGAATCCAGTCGGGCAAGATAATCCTGGAACGAACAAGGTCCCGCCTGTTTGTTTTATGGCGAATCTTGAAACGCAACACTAGCCAGAGCATGAACGAAGCCAGTCCCCAAGAAATGCCTGTGGCTAGGGCCACGCCGTAAACGCCCATTTTGGGGAGGCCAAAAAGTCCTTCCAAGAAGATGTAGTTCAGCACGGCGTTACTCACAATGGTAAGTACGTTGCTGATCAGGTTCCAGATGGTAAGGCCGTGGGTGGCGATTAAGGCAATGAGGGTGGCTTGCAGGGCCCGGAAGGCAAAGCCGAAGGCCACTACGGAAAGGAATTGGTTCGCATATAGGGCCGTGTCGTCGGTAAGGCCCATCAGGGAGACGATGGTGCCCGAAAGGGGAAACACCAGGAGAGTAATGGAAATGCCGAGCAAAAAGCTGCCCACAAGTACCAGGGTCTGTGTAGTCCTGGCGTGGCTACTTTGCCTTGCACCGATGTACTGGGAGGTAATGCTTGCGCCTGCCTGTGAAAACGCGTGGAGGGCGGTAAAGATGGTGGCGATGATGGGCATTAACGCGCCTACGCCGGCGGCTGCCGTTTCCGAGGTGCGGGAAAGGAACCAGCTGTCCATCATGGGCTGGAAAATCCCGACGGCAAAGGTCAGGATAAGGGGCCAAGAAAGACTGATAAGGGAACGGTCCTTGACTTGTTTTCCAGTCATGGGCCCAATTTTAGCAATTTGGAGGGCTTTTCGCTAGGGTTTTTCGGGAGAGGTGTTTGCTCTTGTAAACAGGCTCTTCAACTGCTTGCGGGATTCTCGCCGGGCAAGTGCTTCTTCGAAACGGCGCTTTTCTTCGTCGGTTTCGGGGATTACCTGGGCGATGCCGGTGGGCTTGCCCTTGCTGTCCAGGGCGGCAAAGGTCATGTAGGCGTGGCAGATGTCGTAGGTCTCGGTCTGCTCCAGGGGGGTCCCCGTCACCTTGACGCCAATTTCCATGGAAGAATTGAACACACGGTTGATGGAGGCCTTGATGTCGAGAATCATGCCTACTTCTGCAGGTCTAAAAAAGCGGACACCGTCGATGCCTACGGTGGTCACGCGGCCTTCGCAGTGCCTGCGGGCGGCAATGCAGGCCGCCTTGTCCAGAAGCCCCATCAGGTAGCCCCCGAAGGCGATTCCGTAAGAATTGGAGTCGCCCGGGTGGACGATGTCGTGGGTGACGGTGGCGGATTCTTTGACAGTCTTGGGTGTTTTTTCCATGTGGAGAAATATAGATTTTTGTAAATTGCGGTCAAAGAGGCTTTTATGAAAGTTTTTGTGACGGGTGTAGCAGGCCAGCTTGGCCATGATGTGATGAACGAACTGGCAAAGCGCGGTTACGACGGGGTAGGAAGCGACATTGCCCCGGCCTATGCCGGTGTGCAGGACGATTCTCCTGTAGCTAAAATGCCTTATGAACCGCTGGACATTACCGATGCCCCTGCGGTAGAAGAGGTGCTGAGCCGGGTAAAGCCCGATGTAATAGTCCATTGTGCCGCCTGGACTGCTGTGGACCTGGCCGAAGATGAGGACAAGCGGGAAAAGGTTTTTGCCATCAACGCCCGCGGTACAGAAAATATCGCCAAGGCCTGTAAACAAGTTAACGCCAAGATGGTCTATATCAGTACGGACTACGTCTTTGACGGCCAGGGCACGGAACCCTGGAAGCCCGACTGCAAGGATTACAAGCCCCTGAATGTTTATGGCCAGTCCAAGCTAGAAGGGGAACTTGCAGTAAGCGGACTTCTGGAAAAATACTTCATTGTCCGTATCGCCTGGGTGTTCGGCCTCAACGGCAAGAACTTCATCAAGACCATGCTGAACGTAGGCAAGAGCCACGACACCGTGCGGGTAGTGAACGACCAGATCGGAACGCCTACCTACACCTACGACTTGTCTCGCCTTCTGGTGGATATGGTCGAGACGGAAAAGTACGGCTATTACCACGCTACCAACGAGGGCGGATTTATCAGCTGGTACGATTTTACCAAGGAAATCTACCGCCAAGCCGGGCTTTCTACCGTCGTGAATCCCGTGACCACGGCGGAATACGGCCTAAGCAAGGCTGCCCGCCCCTTCAATAGCCGTTTGGACAAGAGTAAACTGGTGGAAGCGGGTTTCAAACCGCTCCCTACTTGGCAAGACGCCCTTAAACGGTATCTTAAAGAAATAAATTGTGGCTAATGTGAAATGTGTAGTGTGTAATGGATAATTTCACATTACACATCCCACATCACACATTGTTACTACATCTGCCTGATGGGGAAAAGTCCCAGCAGGTCGAGCACGTTTTCGAGCACGATCTGCGTGGCCTGAACCAGGAACAGACGGGACTTCTCTTCGGCGCTGCCAAGTACGCGGTCTTCGTGAATGAACTTGTGGGCGGCTTCTGCGATTTCGAGGGCGTACTGGGCGAGAACGCTCGGTTCGTCGCCGGCGACTGCGTCCAGAATCTTCTTGCCCTTCTTCGACAGGATATTGATGAGGCTGTAGGCCGCATCGTCGCTGAGTTCGGCGAAGTTCACGTCCTTGATTGCGGCCGCGAGGTCGGCACGTTCAATGCCGGCCTTGCGCATAATGCTGCAGAGGCGCACGTGGGCGTTCTGCACATACGGACCGGTATCGCCTTCGAAGCTCATCACGGCATCCCAGTCAAAGCGCACATCCTTCAGGCGGCTG
>CALATK010000014.1 GCA_937891805.1 uncultured Fibrobacter sp.
CTCTTGTTTTTATGCATGACATTAAAATCTCATATAGTATCAATGGTTAATTGTATCAATTTAATGGTTTGCAAATTGTAAAAAAGGGGGCGGTTTTGTAAAAAATCGTGGAGAGGGTTCAAAAAACATTTCGTATCTCCGTTTATTACATCGGAGGGCATAATGAAAGACCAACACAAAATGCTTGAAATTGCGTCGTTGTCCAACATCCCGGTGCTCTTGCAGGGAGAATCGGGAGCCGGGAAAGAGGTGGCCGCGCGTTTTATCCACAATCATGGCCTGCGGAAGGAGGGTCCTTTCGTGGCGCTGAACTGCAGCTCTATCCCGAAGAGTCTTGCGGAGAGTATCCTGGAAGGTTCGGTAAGGGGCGCGTTTACAGGAGCGGTAGACGAGAAACTGGGGCTTGTCCGCTCTGCAGAAGGGGGCACCCTTTTTCTGGACGAAATCGGGGAACTGCCTATGGATACCCAGAGCAAGCTTTTGCGCATTTTGCAGGAGAAAACGGTGACGCCCGTGGGAGGCGCCCAGAGTGTTCCCGTGAACTTCCGCCTGATATGCGCCACCAACCGGAACCTGAAACAGGAAATCTCCGACGGGAATTTCCGGGCGGATTTGTTTTATCGTATCAACGTTTTTCCCGTGGAGATTCCGCCCCTGCGCTCACGGCCGGATTTTGCCGACGTGGCCCACGACTTGTGGCGGGAGGCTCGGAGCCAAGTGAACGGGCTCGATACCAGAAGTCGCGATTCCGGCAACAAACAGCGCGACCTTACGGCCGATGAGATGGAGCTGCTGAAGGCCTGCCCCTGGCCGGGGAACGTGCGCCAGCTGAAAAATGTGCTGCAGCGCTATACGGTGCTGAAACCTTACGACGTGACCCTTACCGAAATCTTGACCCAGGAGTTTTCGCTACCGAAACTTTGCGAAAAAAATATCTGTTCGATTTACGTGACGGATTTCTTGAAAAAGCGGAAGAAGAAGCCGACCTTCACCGACATCGAGGAGACGCTTTTGTTATGCAAGGGGAACAAGTGCAAGGCGGCGAAAAAGCTGGGGATTAGCCGCGGGAGCCTGTGCTACCAGCTGCAGAAGGGACGGGTGAAGATTGCGAGCTGAGGGAAAGGGAAATGATAGGGGATCCTCGCCTTCGCGAGGATGACAAGAATGTAGCGCGGGGATGACAAGGTCGTTAGAACCGCAGGCCCACGGAAATGTGGTGGTTGCCGCCATTGAGGGCAAGGCGCGGAGAATAGCCGTAGTCGAAGACTATCATACCGAATACCACGCCAAGGCCGCAGGCGACCCCTGTAGAGTAGTCGTCGCTTTCGTCTTTGCGGACCGATGTTCCCAGGCGAAGCATCAGGGTTTCGGCATAGGCGATTTCGGCCCCGAACAGCCCCTGGATTTCGGTATCGGCGCGGCGGTAGGCGTCGGCGGAAACATGGATGCGCCATCTTTCGGTCACGGGAATCATGCCCGTGATGCCCGCCTGGAGCGCCATGGGAGCGTATTCGTCTTCGCTGTCGTAGGCGGTCACATAGCCCGCGTTGGTGAGGGTCGCACCGAAGGCCACATAGCGGTTCACCTTGAAGGAGCCGCCGATGTCGCCCAAGATGGCGTAGGCCGTTTCGTCTTCGATGGTCTGGCTTGCAAAGCGGGCGGTAACGCCCCAGTTGAAGGCGGAATTACGGCTACCGAGGCCAAGCTGTGCGGCCCAAGCGTAGGCGCCATACTCCCCTGTCTCGAGGCCGTTTTCGTCGCGACCTTCAATGTCGTCGTAACCCAGGTAATCCAGGCCCGCCGAGAAAGTGAATTTGTCCGCAAAAGGAAGGCCGTAGTAGACGTTGATGAAACGGTCCGAACCCATGCCGTCAAAGACAATCTGGTTCAGGCCGAACTCCGGGGATTCTACGGTGCTCATGGCCAGCGGGTTCCGGGTCACTTCGGAGGCCCTGGCGGGGTCTGCAACGCCAGCTCCCGCCATGGCGGCAGTTCGCGGCGAAACCTGCAGCGCAAGAAACTTCATGGTCACGCCACCCGGGTCCACGTTCCAATACTCCCCTGCAAAAGCGAGGGAGCCTGCGGCCAGGGCTGCGGTAAGGAGTTTCTTGAACATACGGCTACAAGATACAAAAATAGACGTAACGTAGGACATAGTCCAACTGGTATTAGGGGCTAGGATCTAGGGGCTAGGGGATAGGAAATGTGGAGTGTGGGGTGTGAGATTAGTAATGAGTTGTCAGTTATGAGTTGTGAGTTCTTATAGTAGCGCCTTTGACGCCAAATTATGGACTGAAGACTGATAACAGACGACTGATAACTCAGGGGCTCCCTTCGAGTATTAGGCCGAGGTGAGAAACGAATGGCTTTTTTCTAAATTTTGGTCCATGCTGAGCGTCGTTGTCCTGACCGTGCTCACCGCAATTTATGCGGTTGCCATTCTCACGTTTACCGTGGGAATTATCCGCACGCACAGGCACAAGGGGAGCGCCACCCCCTATGTTTCCGTGGTCATCCCCATGCGAAACGAAGAAGAATTCTTGCAACGGACCCTGGACGCCCTAGCCGCCCAGGAATATGCAGGGCAGTACGAGATCATCTGCGTCGACGACCGCTCTACCGATTCCACTGGAAAAATCCTGGACGATTTCGTCGCGACCCACGGGGACAAATTCCGCGCCATCCATCTGGACCCGAACCTCCCCAAGGTAGAGAGCCCCAAGAAGCGGGCCCTGGAAGCGGGATTCAAGGAAGCCCGCGGCGAAGTCCTGCTGATTATGGACGCCGACTGTGTGCCTACCAAGCGCTGGCTTGCCTCCATGGCGGGTAGGTTCGAAGGGAACATCGCCATTGTGCAGGGGCCAAAGCGGAACACCGGCGGCTGGAGCCCCGTGCATCAGTACCAGAAGCTCGAGACCCTGGCCTACACCTCCATCGAGGCCGCGGGATTCAGCCTGGGCCACCCCATGCTGGCCAGTGCTGCATGCCTCGCCTACAAGAAGGACCTGTTCTTCAAGGTGGGCGGTTTCGGGGACCTGGTAAACCTTTCCAGCGGCGACGACGACATGCTCATCCACAAGATGATCAAGGAACCGGGCGTGGAGTTCTGCTACAACCTGAGCGCCGACGCCCTCATAGACACGGCCCCCGTGGATTCCCTGAAGGCCCTGTTCTTCCAGCGGGCCCGCTGGAGCAGTAACGGCACCAAGTACGACAGTCACCTCTACACGCTGGCACTTTCCCTCATCTACACGTTCCTGGTCTGGCTTCTGGTGAGTCCTTTTTTGGTGGCCTTCGCGGACTTCCCTATCGCCTGGTTTGCCATCCCTATGGGTGTGAAGGTCCTGTGCGATTTGATTTTTCTCACCTGCGCCGCCGTGAAGCTCCACTCCAAGCGGCTGTTGCTGGCTCTCCCCGTCACCGAGATCATGCAGGTGCCCATGAACGTGTTTGCCGTTCCCTTCGGGCTGCTGGGGCTGTTCAAGTGGAAATAGGGCCTGCGAATGTGCCTAGCCAAGTGTAAAAAGTTCATCCCGCTCGGCGTTATTTTTCTAGCGGCCTTTGCCGTTTTCTGTAAAATCCATTATTCCGACGGTGATGACGCCTTCTTTGACAGCTGCGTCAAGAGTATGTCGTTTCTTGAATACCTCAAGGAACGTTACCTGACCTGGACAGGCCGCATCGGCGGAGAGACCGCCATCTACGTCACCTTTACTCTGGGAATCTGGTTCTGGCGTGTGGCGAATGCCTTCATGGTCACCATGCTCCCGACCCTCGTGTTCCTGATTTTCAAGAAGAATAATCCCGGCGATGTCGGCGCAAAACCTACATGGAGCGATCTACGCCTGTTTCTCTTGACCTGCGCAGGATTCCTGCTAATGGACGTAGTCACCTTCGGACACGCCGCCGTCTGGGTCAACGGTTCCGTCTTTTACACCTGGGCATTGGTCAGCGCGCTTCTGTGCATTTACCTCACCTTGGACTGCTTTATTTCCGGCACCGATTCCACAAAAAAAATCCTTGCATCGATTCCCTTCGGCTTGTTTGCCGTCTCGTCAATAGAACAAATAGGATTTTTTTTGTTGGCCTACTTTGCAGGCGGCATCATCTTCAACAAGCTTCAAAAGAGAACCGTTTCTTCTCTGCTATATGTTGAATCCTCCGCTTTGCTTGCCGTTTTTGCCATTGTCCTTACTGCCCCCGGAAACACCCTAAGGATTGTAGCCGAAATAGAGACCTGGTTCCCCGCTTTCAAGGAACTTTCCGTCGGAGAGCACGCCTTTATTTCGGCCCAATGGCTGCTGTCGTCTTTTGCCAACGAAAGCAAAATCTTCTTCGCGCTCATCTGGATTGCAGCCCTACTTTCCGCAGCATCCAAAAGCAAGCCGGTTATCGTAACAGCGGCGCTATTCTCTGCAGTTGCGCTCCTTCCGCTGGCAGGAATCACCCCGCTTGCCGACATGGGCATCAACTACATCGACCCTGCCGTGAGACCTGAAGTTTTCCCTAGCCTTGCGCAAGCGACCCCAATGAACATCCTTGCTATGATTTGGTGGTTTGCGGCAACGGCCTTCACCCTGTTTTTAATCCAAAAGCATCTCGGAGCAAAGGGCGCAACCCTCTTTATCGTGGCTATCCTTTGCGAAGCCATGATGTTTTTCTCCCCAACAATCTATGCATCGGGCGAAAGGGTTTTCTATGTCACCGACTGGATTCTCGTATTTATCATCTTGAATCAGGTTTCAAAAATCCCGTCTGAAAAGCGCAAACTATTTTTCTTTTCCTTGGCCCTTATCTTAACAATACTGAATGAGGTCACTCAGGCCTCCGAGCTGCTTGCAAAGCTGAACGGGAATTAAAAGGCGGGTATCTACTAAAGGCCTAGTTTGGCCTTGGCCCAGACTTCGGCCTGTTCTGCATCTTGCAGTTTTCCGTCTAGCTGGAGTTCAAAGCTTTCGCGAATCAGGTCGCCAAACTGCTTGCCGGGTTTTAATCCAAGTGACATCAGGTAGCGTCCTGTAAGGTAAGGCTCCGGGCCCGCGCCTTCAACCGTTCCACAAAAGCCGTGCGAGCCTGTTCACCGAACATCGGGTTAGAAACAACAAGAATGCAGTATTCCCGTAGGCCATCCAGCGCAACGGACAGCCGACGAATCTCAGAATCGTCAAGGAACGCGCCTTCGGGAGAAGCCGTAGACGTATACTTCAACAGCTTCGGAACGTTCCGCAGGAGCTTCACCTCGTTGGTCATGCCCGTCAGGAATTTCTCCCAGTCTTCGGCACAGGAATTCCCCGAAAGGAGCGCTGCAAAGGCCATCGCCATTCGGGATTCCTCGGGTTCAGTGGCCGCATTTCTGGACATATTGTCCAGGAACTGTCCCAGATTTTCGTAGCTGCCAGCCAGGGGATTCACCTCCGGGAAAAATCGAAGCAAGTCCATTTCCAGAAATGCCCGCAGGCCCAAAGAAGGCTTGCCCGGCTTAAGGAGCCACTTTTTGAACTCCTCGTAAATCCGCTCCTTAGAAAGGTCTTCCAGGGAAAGGCTCTTGCAAAGTTCCGCTGTTTCTGGCGCAAGCGTCAGTTCAAAACGGCTAGCGAACTGCACACCCCGCAAGATTCGCAGGGAATCTTCGGCAAAGGCTTCGCTCACATGTTTTAACCTGTGGGCCTTCAGGTCTTCCACTCCTCCGTAGGGGTCACAAAGGGTCAGCTTCGGCAGTTCCATGCCCATGGCATTGATGGTAAAGTCCCTGCGGAGAGCCGCCTCCTTGAAGCTGAGCTTTTCGTCGGTATGCACCACGAACCCGCGGTGGCCATAGCCCACCTTGTTTTCTGTGCGGGGAAAGGAAAAGTCCAACGACAGGCCTTTCATGGCCAGGTGAATCACGCCAAAGGCCTTGCCTACCAGGTTCGTGCGGCCGTACTTCGAAAGGAGCGGCACCAGGGCGTCTTGCGCCATGTCGTAAACTTCGATATCGTAGTCCCGGCAGTTCTTGCCGAGCATGGCGTCCCGAACCCAGCCGCCCACCAAGAAGGCGCGGCCGCCGGCAGCACGGATATCGCCTGCAATCTTCAGCAGGCGTCCCGGAAGGTCGGGCGAGAATTCATCACCCGAAAGTGTGCGGACCGTAACCATTATTCTTGCGGGACCTCACTTGTCACGCTATCTACGGTTGTGGAACTGTCTGCAGGTGCAGAAGCACTTTCTGTTGCCGCGCTATCCGGCAGGGTCGCAGGCTCCGGCGTAGCGGAACTGTCCGAGGGAACGGCGGCCGTAGTATCCCGAGGCACCACCGTCACTGCAGAATCAGATGCCGTATGAATTTTTGATGTCGTATCCTGGGAGGCAAACCGTTCATAAATGCTGCGGCGTGCCTCGGCCGAGCCCTGCTTCTTCTTGGCCTCTTCTTCGCGACAGGCCCGCAACTCCTCTTCCATAAATGCTCGCTGGTCTGGGGAATAGGACATGCTGTTATAGCGGTACTCTATTTCGTCGCAGACAACGCCCTGACGCTGGCCTGCACAAGAAGTCAAAAGCAATCCACAAGAAAACAGTGCCATTAATGCGGCTGCCACCACCAAATACTGTTTCTTTTTTTCCATTGTCAACAACCTCTAATGAATCAATATAATTTTTCCCGTTTTTTTCTTGGACCCTTTGCGGACCACGTAATGGTAAACTCCAGGAGCCACAAGTTTCCCGGTCTTGTCGGTACCGTCCCATTCCGCACGGCCACCCAAAACATCGCTATCGTAAAACGACTTTACCAGCGCTCCGCCGCGATTATAAACACTTACGAAAGAGTCTTCTGAAATATTATCGATAACCAGACGCTGGCCATGCTTAGGTCTAAATGGATTCGGGTAAGCCTTTACTTCAGCAGGTGCTTCAGATGTCATCATCTTTTCGGCATTCCTCAAATCCTTGCGAGAATAGCGAGTCACGCCGCCATCGTGGGCAAACCAAAGCATACCCTTAATAGGGTCAATTGCCAAATCATGAACCTTGTTACTCAGTAATCCCTGCTCTGTAGCCCATCGTTCCACCGCTAGAGTATCCTTGGATTTCTTTCGCTTTGACAAACGAAACACGCCCTGATCGGCAGTTCCAAGCCAGATATTTCCTTGAACATCTCTGTCCATGGAGGTATACTCGGCACCAATCAACCCTTTTGTCGAGCTAGGCTGAACAAGGGTATCCCTGTCTTCGTCCATGTAGGCGAGACTCCCAACCGTAACCATCCATAAAGCATTGTCATCTTTATCAAAAACAAAATCCAAGGGTGCCTTTCCACCGGGTGTGGCGTAATTTTTCTTTTCGGAAACCAACAATCTACCCCCATTTTTTGAGGGTGGCGGCAAGCGGAAGACGTCTAATGAACCTCCCAATGAAACATAAAACGCCTCCCTAGAGGAAACATATACCAGCCATTCTCCCGTTTCTGTATCAGTCTTTGCCGCAAGAGTTCCGACAATAGGGGAGGAACCTATTTCAGAGAGGCAACTGATATCGCCGTCTTTTGTGATATATGCTAGGCCATAATTTTTTTGGCCAGATGTCGCCACCAAAAATCCGGAACTATCCGGGGCGGCAGTTGTCCCTATGGCAACGGTATAATCATCTAAGTATTCATCTAGGCAACTATTCTCGTCTTGCGGAGTCCAGGTCTTAAAGAGGGTATATCCGTTATCCTTAAAAAGGAAAAAGCCCATTCCCCACACATGGGCGAGCAATAAGCCATTATCCAGGGCGGACAGAACTTTCATCCGGTTGTCATAGGATCCGGTATAACTTCCCATACCATTCCAAATCGGGACGCTGTTTAGCCAATTGTACCCATCACTGTACGCCATCCACCCATTTGATGTAGCGGCAACAATTCCCCCTCCTGAAACAGCTGCTATTTCGTAGACACTATCCAGCGCATAATTGTTAAAAAGTGTTTCCCGTTCGATTTTTGAAACGTCCTGTTTTTGACTTTCAAAAAAACGGTCAGCATCACTAATATTTTTTTTCTTGACCCACGAAGTCGGGTCTACCAGCCGCACGTCGGCTCCCATATTAGCCCAATTCATTTTGCGACCATACACTTCGGTTCCCAGAAGAACAAATAGCGAATCATCCTTAATGGAAATTTTTTGAGGCGACCTAGTAACCAGCGAGGTATTTCCGATTTTATCTATCGTCAGAATAAACGAACTTTGATCGGTGTCAAAAAAGGCCAAGCGATCTTCAAAGGCGATAACCAAATTGTTTTTTTTCGATATAACCTGGCCAGGAACCACTTGAACTTTCTTATTCAGATAAGAACGGTTTGCAATGCTCCAGCTAGAGGTTTTCTTATCGAATGTCGCAACTAAACCATATTCCGAAACGGCAAATATTTTAGCATCTGTCTGCGCAATACCCAAAAAGGAAGTGGCGCCTAAGCCATCTGCAGAAGTCCAAAGTCTTTTTATTCTAGGTGTCGAAAACTGGACGCCACCACCTGTGGCCAAGACATAACCCGAATCGTATGGAATAGCGGAGTATACCGGCGATGGTTGGGAAAAGACTTTCCACTCGTCGGCCAGAACAGTGCTTGTTAAAAGCAACAAGGCAAAAATTAACCGCATTAAAGGCACTTTACAAAATTACAAAAATGCACTAGCCCAGCAAAACATTCCGGGCTCTTTTAATGGCCGATTTTCTCCTTTTGGTTATTGCACTAAAAGACACCCCGTATAGGGCGCTCAATTCTTCTGTGGATAAGCCCTTGTGGAATGTCATATCGATTAGTTCTCGGTCGCTCCTAGAAAGGGAATTGACCACCCGCTGCAATTCGTCATTTTTTTGATTCCCCTCCCGATAAAATACCGAACTTTCGGCAGGCAGGGCCATGTAGTCCCCCACTACATCTGAGGCTATAGAAAACGGCATCATCTTTTGACGGAATCGGACATAGTCGTAGAAACAATTCCTAAAAACCCGAAATAGCCAGGGAAAAACGGAATCCCCATATTTTATGCTCTTTGCGCATTTGAAAAAACGCAGGGCGACATTTTGATAAACATCCTTGGCATCCTCGCTACTCTCGCAACTCATCCTGCACAAGTTGTAAATTTGAGGTGAATATGTCTTCCATGCTTCTTCCACCCAGTTGCCGTTTTTTGTATCTTTGTTTTTGCTCGTTTGCTCCATTGTTCCCTTCCGTTTTTTGACGGCGCAAATTTATGAAATTGAATCTGAAAAAACGAATTTTTGAAAAAATGGCAAACAACTGTTGTCAAGATTCAAACAATTGTTGCCTATTTGCAAAATATTGTTACCTGCTGCTGGTGTTTGCAACAACTGTTTTTGCCCAGGAATTCAACATGAATTCCATGCCTCCTCCCGATATGCAGATGGAGTATTCGGCAGGGGCGTTGAAAGATGGCGGGACACTCACCGTAATCGTGACCGTCCCCGACAAATGGCATGTAAACGCCAACAAGGTCACCGACGAATTCTTGAAACCCTCCTCTGTCGAAGCAAAGGCCGAAGGTCTTGAGTTCGGCGAAGCGGTTTGGCCAGAACCCATCAAGGAATACAACGAGGCTCTGGAACTGGAAATCTGGACTATACACCACCTGAATCAGCAGCAATGCCACCATCGGTGTGAAATCCATCGGATAACGTAAAGATTCCGGTAAAAACTGTTGACGGAACAAACTACGACAGTCTTGGCACCAGCGTCACCTTCAATTACCAGGCCTGCGACAACTCTATCTGTCTCGCTCCCGCAAGCAAGACCATCTCATTAGACGGATCGTTAAACGGTGGTGCGGTAGGCGCTGGCGTAAAAAAAAACGATTCTGAAATAGGGACTGTCGAAGGTCGCACAGGCGAAAGTCGTGCAGACGACAGGGAGAACGGCGCAGGCAGTGAGGCCGGGCTTGCCGACAATACCTCCGCCGGTATCGCGCTCCTGCTGTTCTTTGCCTTCGTGGGCGGGATTATCCTGAACCTGATGCCCTGCGTTCTGCCGGTACTTTCCTTGAAGCTTTTCAGCCTGATCAAACAGGCGGGAGAAAGCCGCGGACGGCTCCTCGCCTTGGGAGGAGCCACAACGGCGGGCATCCCGGACGACCAGATGGTCGCCGCCGTCAAGGCCGGCGGCGGGTCCGCGGGCTGGGGGATGCAGTTCCAGAGCGCTGGCTTTATCGCCTTCATGGTGGTCATCCTGACCGCTTTTGCCATGAGCTTTTTCGGAGTCTTTGAAATCTGGCTTCCCTGGAGCACCACCACCAAGATGGACAGCGCAGGCCAAAAGTCCGGACTTGCGGGAGCGTTCTTTACGGGTGCGCTCCTGGTGCTTTTGAGCACACCCTGTTCCGCGCCCTTCCTGGGTACCGCCATGGGGTTCGCTTTTGCGCAGACCACGCCAATCCTGTTCCTGTTCTTTACTGCGGCAGGCCTTGGCCTTGCCCTCCCCTATATGCTGGTGAGTGCCTTCCCCGGCGTACTTAAAGTTTTCCCGAAACCTGGCGTGTGGATGGTCCATCTGCAACGGGTAATGGGAGTGTTGCTGCTTGCAAGCGTTGGCTGGCTTTTCTGGATTGTAAATGAACAGGCGGGAATTACAGGCGTAGAACTTTTTGCCGCCGTCGCTATTGCAAGCATCGCCTGCTCCGTATTGCTCGGGAAATTCGCAAAACCGGGAACCGCCTTCATCCGCGAAGTTGCGGTAGTCATTCTCAGTAGCGTCGCACTGTTCTCCCTCTGGTTTGCAGGAATCGCTCCTGAATACGAGCGGGCGGCCATCGCCACCTTTAACGCCCGCATGCAACAGCAAATGACCGAAGACGGGTGGTTCCGCTACAGCCCTGCGCTCATCGAAGAATTTGCCAAGGCGAAACGAACAGTCTTTATCGACGTTACCGCCGACTGGTGCCTCACCTGCAAGGCCAACGAAGCCGCCGTCCTTGAAGACGAAGACTTTGTCCGCGCCATGGACAGCCTGAACGTGGCCCTTGTAAAGGCGGACTGGACTCGGGAAACCCCCGAAGTCAACGCACTTCTGCAAAGCATGGAAAAATCAGGCGTGCCCGCCTATGCCATCTACCCCGCCGGAGACGCCTCCAAGCAAATCGTGCTGCCGGAGTTGCTCACGGTAGAGGGGATTGTAGAGAAAATTCAGAATTCAGATTTTTGATTTCAGAATTAAGAATAATTCAAGATTCCGAACTCAGAAATCCGAACTATTTTACCGCTTGCCTTCGCGTTTGTACCGCTCGATGCATTCGGCGTAGAAGTCGAAGGTCTGCTTGGCAATGGACTTCCAGCTGAATACGTCGATGGCCCGCTTGCGGCTCACTTCGCCCATCTTCTTTGCCAGTTCCGGATTTTCAAGAATCTTGTTCAGCTTGCTTGCAAAGTCCGTCTGGAAAGCCTTGGGGTCTGCCGGGTCAAAGTCCGTTTCGGAAACATGCTTCAAGGGCACCAAAAATCCGGTCTCGCCGTCCACGATTATTTCGGGAATGCCTCCCACCGCAGAACCTACCACCGGAGTGCCGCAGCTCATGGCTTCCAGGTTAATAATACCGAAGGGCTCGTAAAGCGAAGGGGTCGCGAAAACGGTAGCGTGACTGTAAAGCACGCGAAGTTCCTCGTGAGGAACCGCTTCCTGAATCCACACCACGCCGTCGCGGGTCTTCTGCACTTCTTCGATGAGGTTCTTGCACTCGTCGGCAAGTTCGATGGTGTCAGGAGCGCCGGCGCAGAGCACCACCTGAGCGCTCTTGTCGATTTGCGGAATGGCCTGGATCAGCTGGCTGATGCCCTTCTGTCGCGTAATGCGACCCACGAACAGCACGTAAGGGCGTTTCGGGTCCACCCCCCACTTGGTCAAAATATCTTCATTGAAAGTCGGTGCATAAAAGTCCGGATCGATGCCGTTGTAAATCACCTTCACCCGGTCTTCGGGCACGCCATAAAGCTTCATCACGTCCCGTTTCATGCCCTGGCTTACGGCAATCACGCCGTCGGCAGCCTCGTAAGCCGTGCGTTCAATCCAGCAGCTCATGGCATAGCCGCCATCTCCCAGCTGTTCCGCCTTCCAGGGGCGGTGGGGTTCCAGCGAGTGGGTGGTGAGAATCAGCGGGCACTGCAAAAGACGACTGGCAAGCACTCCACCAAAGTGGCTATTCCAAGTGTGGCAGTGAATGACATCGATATTGTCGAGGGCTGCCGCCCACTGGAGGTTGATGTCCAACGGCTTGAAAATTTTCTGGAAACGGTCGTCCTTCGGGTTCAGACCCAGCTTCCGCGAGAAACCAATCGCACGGATATTGTCCTCGTCAATATTCTGGTCGCCAAAACAGCGGGCTTCTATATGACAAAGTTTTGCCAGTTCCTGGGTCAGGAACTTGACGTGAATACCTGCACCGCCGTAAATTTCCGGCGGGAACTCGTTAGTAAGAATAGCAGCGTTCATAATTCAACAGCCAACAAAATGGGGTTAGTTTCTCATCAATAATTATATTTTTTTTCGAAGGCAGGCAATGCCGTAAGAAAAAAGTAAAAGGGAAAACCTTACCGAGGGGCATATATGCGGGACATAAATTCCGCACGGGTCTTCTCGTCGGTCTTGAACCTGCCCAAAAGCTGGGTCGTGACCATGGTGGCGCCGGGCTTTTTCACCCCGCGCATGGTCATGCACATGTGAGATGCTTCCAGTACAACAGCCACGCCCTTCGGGTTCAGTTCCTTCTGGATGAGTTCCGCAATCTGGCGGGTCATACGCTCTTGAATTTGCGGGAAGCGAGCATAGAACTCCACCACCCGGGGAATCTTGGAAAGGCCCACTACGCAATCACCGGGAATATAGGCCACGTGGGCCTTGCCCGTAAACGGCAGAAAATGGTGTTCGCACATGCTGGCAAACTCGATGTCCGGCACGATAATCATCTCGTCGTACTTTTCGTGAAAGCGCGTCTTGAGGATATCCTCGGCTTTCATTTCGCCCGAAAGTCCCGTCATGAGTTCGGCGTACATCTTCGCCACACGACGGGGCGTTTCCAGCAATCCTTCGCGGTTCGGATCCTCACCCATGCCGGTGAGGATCATCCGGAAGCCATCTTCCATTTGCTTAAGGTTCATAAGACAAATTATTCCAGGTCTTACAGCACGCCGTGGCAGGTTCTGCTAATCACGTCGTCCTGTTGTTCCTTCGTGAGGGAGAGGAACTTGACGGCGTAGCCGGAAACGCGGATGGTGAAGTTCGCGTATTCTGCCTTTTCCGGGTGAGCCTGGGCGTCAAGCAGCTTTTCCACGCCGAACACGTTCACGTTCAGGTGGTGTGCACCCTGGGCGAAGTAGCCGTCCATGACGGTCACGAGCTTCTGGGCGCGTTCGTCGTCGCTATGGCCAAGAGCATTCGGGCTGATGGTCTGCGTGTTGCTGATGCCGTCGAGCGCGTATTCGTACGGGAGCTTGGCGACAGAGTTGAGCGAGGCCAGCAGGCCGTTCTTTTCGGCGCCGTAGCTCGGGTTTGCACCGGGAGCGAAGGGGGCGTTTGCCGGGCGTCCGTCGGGGAGCGCGCCGGTGGCCTTTCCGTACACCACGTTACTCGTAATGGTAAGAATCGAAGTTGTGGGTTCGGCGTTACGGTAGGTGTGGTGCTTCTTGATTTTCGCGATGAATTCCTTCAACAGCCACACGGCAATTTCGTCGGCGCGGTCGTCGTCGTTGCCGTACTTGGGGAAATCTCCCTTCACTACGAAGTCCTTGGCAAGCCCGTCGTCACCGCGGACCACTTTCACCTTGGCGTACTTGATGGCAGAAAGGCTGTCAACCACATGGCTGAAGCCTGCGATACCTGTTGCAAACGTGCGGCGCACATCGGTATCGATGAGGGCGAGTTCTGCGGCTTCGTAGTAGTACTTGTCATGCATGTAGTGGATCAGGTTCAGCGTGTTCACGTAGATACCCGCGAGCCATTCCAGCATGATGTCGTACTTGTGCATCACTTCATCGTAGTCGAGGTATTCGCTGGTAATCGGCGCGAGCTCCGGACCGATCTGCATACCGGGCACCAGGCCGCCCTTTTCATCCTTGCCGCCGTTGATGGCGTAGAGGAGGGCCTTGGCGAGGTTTGCGCGGGCACCGAAGAACTGCATTTCTTTACCTGTCTGGGTGGCAGACACACAGCAGCAGATGCTGTAGTCGTCACCCCAGATGGGACGCATCACGTCGTCGTTTTCGTACTGGATGGAGCTCGTCGTCACGGAAATGTAGGCGGCGTATTCCTTGAAGTTTTCAGGGAGGCGCTTGGTGTAGAGAACGGTGAGGTTCGGCTCCGGAGAGGGGCCCATGTTTTCGAGGGTGTGCAAGAAACGGAAGTCGTTCTTGGTGACCATGGAACGACCATCCTGGCCCATGCCGCCTACTTCGAGGGTGGCCCACACCGGGTCGCCGCTGAAGAGCTGGTTGTAAGATTCAATACGGGCGAACTTCACCATGCGGAACTTCATGACCATGTGGTCCACCAGTTCCTGGGCTTCGCTTTCGGTGAGGGTGCCGTTCTTGAGGTCGCGTTCGATATAGATATCGAGGAAGGTAGAGATACGGCCCACGCTCATGGCGGCGCCGTTCTGGGTTTTGATGGCAGAGAGGTAACCGAAGTAGAGCCACTGGAAGGCTTCGTGGGCGTTGGTTGCCGGTTCAGAGATGTCGAAGCCGTAGCTTGCTGCCATCACCTTCATCTGCTGCAGGGCGCGAATCTGTTCGGCCACTTCTTCGCGAAGGCGGATCACGTCGTCGGTCATGGTGCCGTCGCCCACGTGGGCGAGGTCGTTCTGCTTCTGCTTGATGATATAGTCAATACCGTAAAGGGCCACACGACGGTAGTCGCCTACGATACGTCCGCGGCCGTAGGTGTCCGGGAGGCCGGTGAGTAGGTGGGCCTTGCGGACGGCGCGGATTTCGGGAGTGTAGCAGTCGAATACGCCCTGGTTGTGGGTCTTGTGGTATTCGGTAAAAATCTTGTGGAGGTCGGCGTTGGGTTTGTAGCCGTACTGCTGGCAGGCTTCTTCGGCCATCTTGATGCCGCCGAACGGCATGAAGGCGCGCTTCAGCGGCTTGTCGGTCTGCAGGCCCACGACCTTTTCCAGATCCTTGAGACGCTCGTTGATGTAGCCCGGCTTGTGGCTCGTGATGGTGGAGACGATGTCAGTGTCCATGTCCAGCACGCCGCCGTGCCTACGTTCTTCGGCTTGCAGGCTCTGCAGTTCGTCCATGAGCACGGCGATGAGGTCTGCCCCGCCAAGTGGCAGCCCGGCGCCGAGACCCTGAAGCCCAGCCTGGATCTGGTGGGTCAGCTGTAACACAATCTCT
>CALATK010000015.1 GCA_937891805.1 uncultured Fibrobacter sp.
CCAACGTCGCCTTCAAGAACATCGCGGTCCCCGCCATAGGCATCACGATGTACGCCCTGCTAGGCTTCGGCCTCATGTATCCGGGAACCTTCAACGGGATTCTCGGTTTCGCGGGCTTTGGCATTGGCGACTGGGCCAACCCGGCAAGCTTCACCTCTGCCTACAACGGCCACTTTACTTTGTTTGCAGACTGGCTTTTCCAGGCAATGTTTGCAGCGACCGCAGCAACGATTGTCTCGGGCGCCGTGGCCGAACGCGTGAAACTCAATTCCTTCCTGGTCTTCACCATTGTCTACGTGGCTCTCGTCTACCCGATTGTGGGTAGCTGGACATGGGGCGGCGGCTGGCTTTCGACCATCGGCAAGGCAGGTTTCCACGACCTCGCCGGTTCTACCCTGGTCCACTCCGTGGGTGGGTGGGCAGCACTTGCCGGCGTAATGATTCTCGGGCCCCGTATCGGCAAGTACGTGAACGGCAAGGTACACGCCATTCCTGCACACAACATTCCGCTTGCAACCATCGGTGTATTCATGCTGTGGTTCGGTTGGTGGGGATTCAACGCCGGTTCCGCTCTCTCTGGCGACCCGAAGGCTACTAGCTGGATTTTGGTGACCACGAACCTCGCCGCTGTTGCCGGTATCATTACCGCGACACTCACCAGCTGGATCGTCTCCAAGAAGCCCGACGCCACTATGGCCTTGAACGGCTGCCTCGCTGGTCTCGTTGCCATCACAGCCGGGGCCGACGTGGTAACTCCGCTCTCCTCCTGGATTATCGGCGCTATCGCTGGCGTGCTGGTTGTGGGTGCGGTGTTCATGTTCGACCGCCTGCACTTGGACGACCCGGTCGGTGCCCTCTCTGTTCACCTGGTAAACGGCGTGTGGGGAACTCTCGCCGTGGGTATCTTCGACATGACCGGTGACTACACGCTGGGAACGCAGGCTGTTGGCGTGCTTGCTTACGCAGTACCCTGCTTCGCAGCCGCAAGCCTGATCTTCTACGTCATCAAGAAGACTATCGGACTGCGCGTTACTGAAAGACAAGAACTTCGCGGTCTCGACCAAAGCGAACACGGACAAGAATCCTACAGCGGATTCCAGATCTTCAGCAACATGTAGATTGGACGAAAGAATTTCTCTGTTGACTAAAATGCCCCGGGACAAATGTCTCGGGGTTTTTGCGATTTAGACTAAAAAAGCCTCGGCACGGAGGCATAAATACATACATTTTTTTGATTAGATTTCCTTGAGCCAATCCCCGAAACTTGCGTCGCTGGGCATGCGCCAGTCGGCGCGGGGCGACAGCGAGATGGTTCCGACCTTCGGGCCATCGGGAATGCAGCTACGCTTGAATTGTTGCGTAAAGAAACGACTGATAAAGACGGCGAGAGCCTTGTCAATTCCTTCGTCAGTATGCTTGCCTTTGAAGGCGTATTTCGCGAGATAGCGGAGTTTTTCGGGAGGGGCTCCGTATTTCGCGAAATGGTAAAGGAAAAAGTCATGGAGTTCGTAAGCACCGAGAATGCTTTCCGTTTTTTGAGCAATCTGGCCGTTTGAATCGGCGGGCAAGAGTTCCGGAGAGACGGGCGTATCGAGGATGTCGCGGAGAACCGCGGCAAGGACGGCTTCGTCGCCGGAGGCGAGATGCGTGGCTTTTTGATCCGGGATAGATTCCGCGCCGGTTTCGCTGGGGTTGTGAACGGCGCAATCGGCATACCAGCTCACGATATGGCGCACGAGCGTCTTGGGAATATCGCAGTTCACCGCATACATGGACATGTGATCGGCATTGTAAGTGCTCCACCCGAGCGCAATTTCGGAGAGGTCTCCTGTTCCGATGACGATTCCGCCTTCGCTGTTCGCGATATCCATCAGAATCTGCGTGCGTTCGCGCGCCTGCTTCTTTATCGTGTTGAGCTGCGAACGTATCTTGCCCGTCTCTT
>CALATK010000016.1 GCA_937891805.1 uncultured Fibrobacter sp.
GCGAAGGCCGCACGGGCCCCTCCCTGCACCCTCCCCATCCTTGGCCGACGCTTTTACTCTCGTTCTGTATGTTTTTATTCTAAAATTAAAATTACACCTCACTTTCTGCGATACTTTATTTATGGAAAGAATCGCAAATACTTCTGGCGAGAGATAATATTAAGAAGGTTTCAAGAATGTTCTTTTCTTAAGATCCCGAGGGCGCGGTCAACTAAGTCTGGAGAAATGTGGAAAATCTCGCTGAGCTTTTCCACACGGAGTTCTTCGGGAATACGTTCCATACGGGAGCCGTCCTTGTCGCGGATGACTAGGTTCCCTTTCTGGTAGTAATACTGCACTCCCCGTTCCCGGTCCAGGCGGTTGAGCACCGGGTAGGTCATCATCTCCCGGTAGAAACTTTCGGACCAGTGCTGCTTGAATTCTTCGACGGAAACACCTTCTAGCGGATACTCGAAACGAAGCTTCATGGGGCCGCCCGCACCGCCGGTCCAGAGTTCCAGGGCATCGACAGCAGGCCGCACCAACTTTACGCAGTTGGGAACCAGCGGGAAAAACGCCTCGCCAGAGCCGAACGGTTGAGGTGCAGGCAAAGGGAGCGGATCGAAGATGAGGTAACCGGGGTCGAAGAGGAATTCGGAATTCGGAGTTCGGAATTCGGAATTAATTCTGAAATCCGAATTCTTAAATCCGAACTGATCCGGTAGGATCAAAGCGCAGTGGATGTTTTTTTCTTTGCGCTTGTGGCCCATGACCAGACGGGGCGAAAGCCCCATGTCCCTAAAAGCCTGGTACAGGTGCCAGGTCATGCTGAAGCAGGTGCCGCCGCCCATCCAGCTGTCCACATCGTTCTGGAAACTGTCATCCAGATTGCGGGCACGAGTGGCAGAACCCGCCGATTCCAGACGGATAATTTTCGTGAGGTTCTCGTAGGTGACGGTGGAAAGCCTGTTGCACAGCTCGAGAATCTTTTGCCAACTAGATTGTTCCACAGAAGGAAAGATAGTAATTAGGATTTAGGGGATAGGATCTAGGATCTAGGGGTTTGAGGTCGCTTTGCTTTGAGGGATGTCATCCTCGCGAAGGCGAGGATCTGCTAGATTGCGGTAAGCGGATCCTCACCTGCGTGAGGATGACGACTCACACCTCATACCTCACTACTCACAACTCACCACTCATTACTCACTACTCACTACTCACTACTCGCAACTCACCACTATTTACTATATTGTGGCTATGCTGGGAATCGAACAGAAAAAAGGAAACGACCAACGCCTGTGCGGGCGCATGATTGCTTACGCCAAGATTTTGCCCTCCCCCGATGCGGAGCGAAGCGGCACGCCTTTTGACGACATGGTGAAAAACGGTCTTTTCGCCCTGGAAGGGGATTTCCGGCAGCAGCCCAAGATGCCTAGCCGGAAAGCCATCAACAAGGCCGTAGATTCAAAGATTGACAACCTGCTGGAATCCATGGAAGAAGACGGCGTGGAACTGCCCGAGGACATGGACGTAGACTCCCTGCGGGAACGTCTCCACGAACTGGCCAACATGGAAGTCATTCCCATTCCTGCACGCATCTGCAATTTTGCCAGCGAAGAAGATATTCTGAACGAAGACGCCGACGTGTATTACATTGGCGAGTTCATCGGCATGAACCAGGCCCACTTTTGCCTGACCACGCTGCCCGTCTTTTACCAGGCCCGTTACCGCGAACAGGCCAAGGTCGAAGAAATCAACCTGCTGAACGAGATGCTTTCCCAGTTCGAGACCGGCAGCATCATGGACAACGACGATATTCAACGGGAAACTGAAGAACTGTTCCCCGAAGGGGCGAGCCTCAACACCTTCGTGGGTGACCTGAACAACCTGCTGAATACCAGGGTGGTACCCTTCTTGCTGGCCTGCGAAACCGACAGCGACTACGAAAACCAGATTGCCCTGTTCTACAAGTTCATGAAAAACTATCCCGAACAGCGCGACATCAAGCTTATCGACGATGCTATTAGGGAACTGCGCAGGCAAAGCGACAACCAAGGGGCCCGCAGGCTTTTGGAACTGGGCTGCAAGAAGGTGAACGCCATCTACAACGAAGACATCAAGGGCGCCGAAGAAATCAACCAGGAAATCGCCGCCATCTAGGGCGATTCCAGGGCCCAATTCGCTACATCTTGGAGAGGGTCAAAAGGACCGCTCCAATCAAGATGACCACCGTGGACATGGCAAGCTTGATGCGGCCTCCGCGGGAAGCGTATTCGCCGAACACGAACACGCCCCACAGCTGGTTTACCACCAG
Organism: uncultured Fibrobacter sp.; assembly: GCA_937891805.1. Taxonomy (GTDB): domain Bacteria; phylum Fibrobacterota; class Fibrobacteria; order Fibrobacterales; family Fibrobacteraceae; genus Fibrobacter. The sequence goes on from CALATK010000016.1 coordinate 2,291, forward strand.
GTTCAACTGCAGAAGCGGGTAACCTACCGCGTAGCCGAACATGCCGTCGTCGGCAATAGTCCAGAAAATGGCCAGGGTACCGAACATCCACATGACGCCCGACGCCATGGAAAGGAGGGTGGGCACAATGTTCGAATGCCTGATATCCTTGCGGCGGCGAAATGTCACCAGGCCCACCAGCACGAGGCTTCCGATGCAGACTCCAAAGGAGAAGGGAAACAGGAATTCCATGTCGCCCATGCCGCTAAACTTGAAGGGAATCAGGTAGGTGCCGAACACCGCTCCCGACAAGAGGGAGCGCCAGTTTTTCCAGATGGATTTTTTCTTGCTGGCAGGAATCCAGATGCCGATAATCATGCAGGCAATAGCCGGAATGGAATAGTACAGCAGGGTCTTTTCCTGGAAAATGACTACCCCGCTAAAGAACGAAAGCAAAATGCTTACGCTCATGGACCGTAGGCCAGTTCCTGCCAGGTCCGCCTCGGCCTGTACCGCCCAGAAGCACAGCGCACCGCCCAGCACCCAGAGGAGCCCGCAACCGATGCCTACGGGGTGGAAGTTGAACTGCCCCGTAACGCAGGTGATGCCCACAGAACAGATGAGAGCCCCGATGGACATGAAGGCCAGATAGGACCAGGAGGAATAGGCGGGATATTTTTTCAGCGGGACCATGTAGGTTCCGAAAGCGAAAATCCCGATAAAGACGCCGATAAGGCTGAGAGTGCTACTTTCCAATGCAGAACCCCGCGAAAATAGATTGTAAAATATCTTCAGAAGAAATTTCGCCCACCACACTCTGGAGGGAGCGGCGCACCAGCTGCATCTCGAAGGCGAGAAGCTCTACGGCGGGATGTTTCTGGACCACGTCCAGGGCACGTTTCACTCCTTCGAAGGCTTCGGCGAGGCAGGCCCGTTCCCGCTCGCTGGTAATCCAGATGTCTTCGGGGCTGCGACTTTCGGTAAACAGGGCGGCATCCATCTTCTGCCTGAGCTCGGCCAGACCCTCGCCGGTCTTGGCGCAGCAGCGGATGATGCACATGAAGGGCAGATCACCGGGCTCGATCACCTGGGGCTTGTCCGCCTTGTTCAGCAGCACGATGACGTGCTCCAGCTCCTCGCACAGCCCGATGACCTCCTCGTCCTCGGCAGACAGCGGCTGGGAGCCGTCGATCATCAGAATGATGAGGTCCGCCTCCTCCATGGCCCTGCGGCTGCGCTCGACACCCATGGCCTCGATCTGATCCGCCGTCTCCCGGATACCAGCGGTGTCGATGAGCCGCAGCATCACGCCGCCCAGCTTCACCGTCTCCTCCACGGTATCTCTCGTGGTTCCGGCAACCTCGGTGACGATGACCCGCTCATAGCCCGCCAGGGCGTTGAGCAGACTGGACTTGCCCACATTGGGCTTGCCCACAATGGCGGCCCGGATGCCGTGCTTCAGAATCTGGCCCTGGTGATAGGTGGCGAGAATGGCCTCCAGAGCTTTGCTGTTT
>CALATK010000017.1 GCA_937891805.1 uncultured Fibrobacter sp.
GGCGACTACGTGTACTTCTGGAGTTCTACTGAGTACTACAGCAACTGCGCGTCGTACTACATGAATTTGGGCAGCAACAACGACTATGCGGACCTGAACAACTATGGTAAGGACAGCGGGTTTTCTGTTCGTTGTCTCAAGGACTAGAGTATAGGGGCTAGGGGTTAGGATCTAGGATCTAGGGCCGAGGGAAAGTTTTGAAGGGCGGAATCACTTTTGGGCTAGGGGTTAGGATTTAGGATCTAGGGCCGAGGGACTCAAGAAGCGTCGTGCTGATTTCCGAGACGCAGTGGTCCGCGCTACGGAGTAGCGCCAGGACTAGCAGTGAGGCGAATCCTGCAACAATTGTTTGCAAAATGCTCCAAAATGTCAACAGTTGTTTGCCAAATTTAATGGGTTTTCGTTTTTTATAGTTTCCTTTTGTAGATTTGGCTCTCTAAACAAATTTTAGAAAATTGACTTTGTCAAAATATTTGGCTATATTTGGGGAAAGGTCATCTAAAATGAAAACTGAAATTAAAAAAGACATAAAGAAGCTGATAGATCGGTTGCCCGATGTTATCATAGCCAAGCGCTGTATGTCTGCCCATATAAAGGAACATGGGTCGTTAAAGTCGTTCAATGATGACCGCATTAAACTCGTCAAACCTATATAGTTTATCCGAAGTAGACGGCGGTTATGGTTTTACAACCGACTATGGTAACGAATATCTCGTTACCTTTTCAGGTTGTTTGATAAACAGTCTGAATGTGGGGTTCTAATTATTCTTGATTCTTCTGATAGGAAACATCGTGCCCGTTTTAGAATGTTCCTTTCTGCAGAGCATAATTCTTGGTTTTATGAATTCAGTACGGGCGAAGTAGAAATAGTCAATATTCCGTTGAATCTCGAGGACTTGGAGGAAACCTGTTTTTTACTGATTCGCAGGGACAACCCCTATTTAGAAATTATTCAAAACGCTGTCGCCGAATACATTGATGTTTCCTTTGGTAAGACTTTTTAGGAACTTGTAAAAACAGACGATTATATTGTGGCTATAAAGCAGTTCAGCGAGATGCCGCCGTGGCTGGTCTTGATGACCTTTGTGCTTGGCAAGCCCAAGGCGGCACAGTTCTTTAGAAGGTTGTCGCTGCAGTCGCCCTTGGGCGCAAGGATGGCAACGACCAAAGGGCGCCCAATTCCCTGTGCAAGTTCCGAAAGTTTCTTGCCTATGCGGGCGTAAAGTTTTGGAGCGTCTGCGTCCAGACGTTTCCCGTAGGGCGGGTTCAGCACGATGATTACTTTGGCGTTTCTGCTGCCGTTTGAGGTATCGTGCCCGATGTTTGAAATTTCTTCGGGCGTGTAGCTGAAAATGTCTTTCTGCTGCGGTGCGATGGGAGTCGGCTCGATTTTTGCGAGGGGACTGCACTCCACGTTATGCCTGATGATTTCGACGGCCCGTTCTGAAATGTCGCTGGTGAAAATTTTGATTATTGATGAATCGTGATTTTGGACTGGATCCTTCGCGGCTTCGCCGCTCTGGATGACGCGGGTCAGGTAGTTCCACGAAGCCTCTTTGAAGGCGGGCTGGTGCTTGAGGGCAAAGTCGCGGCATTTTCCGGGAATGATTCCATTTGCCATGTAGGCGGCTTCCAGGCTGAAGGTGCCGCTGCCTGCCATGGGGTCGATAAGAGTGGTGAGGTCGCCCGACATGTCGGGCTTTGAGGTATGAGGTCGGGCTTCGCCCTTTGAGCAATGGATTGCCTCGAAGAGCATGGCGGCGGCGATGGTCTCTTTGAGGGGGGCGTCGTTGACAAAACGCTGGTGGCCCCGCTTGTAGAGCTCTTCTCCGGCCAGGTCTAGCGAGACTGTGCATCGGTCGTCGATGAGAGTGACGAAAAGGATTTGCGACGATGGCTTGTCTTGCGGTGGGGCGTTGCGGGGTGTCCCCGCAGAGGGGGTAGAGAGCGACGCAGTGCGAACGAGGGGGAGGCTTCCCCCTTTGATAACATTGTAAAGCCGTTCGGCGACAGCATCGCTGTGGTAGAGCCTGGAGTGCTTGCAGGTGACGTGAATAGTGGTTGGTGATTGGTGATTAGTGGTTAGGTATAAGGACCAGGGGATTTCGGCGGCTTTCTTTTCGAGCTCGCGGAAGTTTTCGGCCTTGAAGGAGGCTATGTCCATGAGCACTCGGTTGGCGATGCGGCTGTGGGCTACGGCTTTCCAGGCTTCGGTCAGTTTGGCTTCGAAGGAGACTTTACCGTCGGCGGTTTCGAAGGAGTCGTCTTTGGCGGCGACCCCGATTTGCCGCAGCTCTTGGACCAGGGTCGCCTCGAAGCCAAGGGGCACGACGGCGGTGAAACGGTGGAGTTTCCCGTGGACTTGCCGCTTGATGCGTTTTTCGAGGTTTTCCTGCATTTTGGACTGTGCGGAACTTACTTGAACTTGACGGCGGTGCCGTAGACGATGATTTCGGCGGAGCCCGCCATGACGGAGGCGGTGGCGAAACGAACGTTTATGATGGCGTCAGCCCCGATGCCTCGGGCCTGTTTTTCCATGCGCTCGATGGCGATGTTGCGGGCGTCGTTCAGCATCTCGGTGTAGCCTGCGATTTCGCCGCCTATGATGGTCTTGAGGCCTGCGAAGACGTCGCGGACCACGTTTTTGCTGAAGACCACGCTGCCGCGCACCAGCTGGAGGGTTTCAAATTCCTTGCCGGAGATAAAGTCCGTGTTGTAAAGCTGCATGGAGGCCTCCTTTTTTCTTGCCTACGGCAACAATATATAAATCGGCGGCTTCAGGACGGCATATGGGCGGCAGAAAAGCTCGTTTTCGGAGTGGCGGGCCTATAAAAGTGCTTTTTGGTGCGCTTTTATAGGCCTTTTGTTAATTTGTTTGTGGTTGATTTAGAGGGCTGGATCTCAAAAATACATATAAATCTTATCAAATAGAATGTTTTATACGCACTTTTGTTAATTTATGTGTAACATTTTTGCGTTCTTGAAGGGGTGAGGGGCATATAAAAAGCCCCTTTGGGGACGGTTTTATAGGTACGCACCCTCTAAAAGAACTTCTTAAAAAAGGAAATGGGCCTGAAAAGTGCCGTCACCAGCAGGGAAACGGCAAAAACGGCCGCCGCCACGACAGGAACCACGACGATGGGGTGTGGCGTGAGGAGCGACAGCTCGAGTCCGTAGAAAAGCTTGATGAAAAGCGGGTGGATCAGGTACACGCCCAGCATGCAGGCCGAAACGAAGGTGAGGCGGCGGTTTGTGGTCAGCACGCCCCGGTACCGTTCACAGAAAAAGCAGAAAATGGCGGCGGCAATCAGGAAGGTGGTTGGCTGGAAATTGCCCAAAAAATATTCGTTGGGCTTGGAGCGGTCGATGGAAAAGTACGTGGAGGAGACGAAGGCGAAGGCCCAGGAGGCAACGGCCGAGAGGTACAGGATTTTTCGGGCCAGTGGTTTCAGGCCGTAGTGGGAAATGTAGAATCCGGTGAGGTAGAAGCCCGCGAAGGTGGTGCATCCCTGGATGCGGATGTTCTTGTAGAGCGTAAAGTCGGCCAGGCGCTCCAGCAGGTGGTTCACCATGGGGAGCACCAGCCCGAAGCAGAAAAAGATGCCGATGACGTAGAGGACCATCCGGTGGCTTGCGTGTTCGGTAAAGACCCGCATGGGGGGCGTCAGTATGTAGAGCCCCGCGATGGTGTAGAGAAACCACAGGTGGGTGGGCGGCTTGGTAAAAAGCAGAAACGGCGTGGCGAAGATGTCCTTGAAAGATCCGCCGGCGACGAAGGTGTTGACCGTTCCGTAGACGACGACCCAGAACACCAGCAGGAGCAAGATACGGGTGAGGTTCTTGCCGAGGATTTTCTCCGGCGGGTGGGCGTATCGGGGCGAAAGCATGAACGCCCCACTGATCATGATGAACACGCCCACGCCGAAGCGGGCGATGCTGTTGTAAAAGTTCAGGGTAATCCACTCGTCGGTACGAACGGGAATGTTGTACCAGGCGGAAGTGACGGTATGCTGGAAAACCACGGAAAAGGCCGCGATGATTCTAAGGACTTCGGCGTAGAGTTCCCTAGGCTTTACGGGAGTCGTTTCCATGCCTTTTTAGAGCGTCGCCTGGAACTGGTGGAACTTTTCCAGCAGCTCGGCGTAGGTTTTGGTGGCCTCCAGCTGCGGGAACTGGGCCACGATGGAGTCCGGCGCGCAGAAGAAGCAGCCCTTGTCGGCCTGCAGGAGCATGCCCGTGTCGTTGAAGGAATCTCCCGAGGCGAACACCTTGAAGTTCAGGTCTTGCAGGTGCTTTACCACCTTGGTCTTCTGGTCGGTAAGGCGCAGGTGGTAGCCCACGATGCGGTCGTTTTGTACTTCCAGGTTATGGCAGAAGATGGTGGGGAAGGCGAGGTTCTTCATGATGGGGTAGGCGAATTCCTGGAAAGTGTCCGAAAGGATAATCACCTGGGTTTCGTCCCGAAGCTGGTCCATAAAGGCGCGGGCGCCGTCCAGCAGGCCCAGGTTCGCAATGACGTTCTGGATGTCCGAAAGCTTGATGCCTTCGCGGTCGAGAATCTTGATGCGGCCCTTCATGAGCTCGTCGTAGTTGGGAATGTCGCGGGTGGTCAGGCGCAGGTCAGCGACACCAGTCTTTTCGGCGACGGCAATCCAGATTTCGGGGGCGAGGACTCCTTCCAGGTCCAGGGTAACGACACATTGCTTGGTGAACATAGGGCTTAAGGGTTAGGATTTAGGGTCTAGGGGTTAGGAAAATTCAGAATTCAGAGTTCAGATTTCGGAGTTTGAACAATTCTGAAATCCGAATTCTGAAATCCGAATTATTTTTTCCTCTCGTTTATAATTTCTCTCAGGTCTGCAAGCGTAATCTGGTACGGGGTGCGGCAGAAATCGCAGATGACTTCCAGGTCCTTGCCTTCGGCTTCCAGGTCCAGCAGGTCCTGGAGAGGGAGCGTTGCAAGCGTTGCCACCGTGCGTTCGTGGCTGCAGGGGCAGTAGGCCCTGGGGTCGATTTCTTTCACGATGTCGATTTCGTAGGGCCCGCGAAGCTGGTCCAGGAGCTCGTCCAGGTCAAAACCTTCGGGGGTGTTCATGTCGCAGAACTTGGGCAGGTTCTGCACGATAACCTCTATCAGGTTGATGTCCTTGTCTTCCAGGTCCGGGAACGCCTCGATGTAGAAACCGGCGGCGTAGTCCAGCTTGCTCGGGTCCTGGGCGTTAAAGGCGGCCTCGATGCCAACGGCGGAGCGAATCTGCTCCGACTGCAACAGGTAGGTGGCCAGGTTCTGTCCCATCGAAACGGCGGGTGCCTCGATGATGCTCTCGTGGACCCGCTTGCCCTGCTCGTTCAGCTTGACCACGCGGATGCTCTGGGGAATCAGGGCGGGCTCGTTACCGCCAACAGCCTGGAGTTCCGGCTGCGGGATCATGGCACGCACCAGGCCCTGGGGCGTCGTGTCCGACTGCACCAGCGTGATTTCGCCGCCAAAACGGGTGGTCAGCGACACGGTTCCCGGAAACTTCAGCGAGGCGCTCAAAAAAATGCTTGCGATGGAGTTTTCGGCCAGGAGCTTCAGGGCGAAACCCTGTGCGTTGTGCTTCTTGCCGATTTCGTTCATCGTCGCGGTCAAATCGACGACAATCAGGCGGAAGGGCGTTCTCTTGCCCGTGGCGCGGATAATGCGGTCCTTGAAATTCATGGCACAAAGATAGAATAGTGGTTGGTGGTTAGTGGCTAGTGGTTAGGAACGAGGGAGGGAAAAAGCCCTTGGATAGGTAGGGGGAGGGCTCCCCCTCGCTTTCCTTCGTCAGTCACAGGAACCAAGGTCCCTGAGCCTGTCGAAGGGCCGCTACCCCTTCTAACGGGGCTCAGTCGCCGCCCCGTAACGCCCGGCTTTTTCTGTCCACTTTTATTATATTCTTGCGAAAACGAGGCTCAATATGAAGATTTTATTCCTGATGGCCGATGGCTTCGAAGAAACCGAATTCGTCACACCTTTCGATTACCTCCAGCGGGCGGGTTTTGAGGTCGCTCTTGCAAGCGTTTCCGGCAAGGCCGAAGTGGTAGGGTCCCACGGTCTTAAAATCCAGACGGACTTTGCACTTTCGGGTGCCGATACCGCAAAGTTTGGCGCCGTCCTTTTGCCCGGTGGCGGCCCCGGCGTCAGGAACCTGAAGGCCTCCGCCCATGTGGAGAAGGTCATCTGCGATTTCAACGATGAGGACAAGTGGGTTTTCGCCATCTGCGCCGCTCCTTTGGTGCTCAGCAAGGCGGGGATTCTTGTTGACCGCACCGCTACTTGTTTCCCTGGCTGCGAAGTCGAATTGGTCTGCAACAAGTTTGTGGAAGACCGCGTAGT
>CALATK010000018.1 GCA_937891805.1 uncultured Fibrobacter sp.
TGGATATTGCACCGTGGTCACGGAAGTAGTTTTCGGCCTTTTCGACCTTTTGCGTGTCAATCAGCAAGAAGTGCCCTAGCCTGGAATCGGCAAATTTGTACACAATGGGGCGCCCCAGGAACTTGGCCAAGAAATAGTTGATGAAGGCCCCGATAAGGGCTCCCATGCTGGCGAACAGGACAATCAGCACGATGCTCAAATCAGAACCTGGCTGCAGGGCCTTGTAGGCCGCCGGCGGCACCACCAGCTCCGACGGGAATGGAATGAAAGAACTTTCTACGGCCATGAGAAGGGTGATGGTGCCGTAGTTTAGATTGGCGTTGTACCAGTCGATAATTTGGGTGTAAATTCCCGTAGAGGCTGCGCCTTGCAATGAGGATGAATCTTGTATGGCGACTTCGGCCCCTGGTTGGGCGAAGGTAAACGAGCACAATACGGCTAGCAGAAATGCAAGTGTTTTAAAGTTCATAGGATGTCAAATGAAAAATAAAGGTGCGACAACCGCCGCACCTCAATGCTTACTTCTTCTTTTTGCCCTTGGATTTCTTCTGGGACTTTTTGTGGTTCTTCTTGGCGGGGGCCGGAGTTTCATCTTCGGTCTCTCCTGTCTGGGCTTCTATCATGGAAGGCGCTTCTGCATTCGCGCCCTTGAGGGCGGCCTTGGCCTCTTCCACGAACTTGCCTTCGGGGAACCGCTTCAGGTAAATCTCGTAATCCTTCAGGCGGCCGCTTCCCTTGACCAGTTCGAAGATTCCCGCTTCGGCTTCGTCGCGGAAGGCTCCGTTGGGATTGTCGTTCAAGTAGGTGAGGTAGGCCTTGAAGGTATTCTGGGCCTGAATCTCACGGAACTTGTGGTATTCACTCAACACTTGCAGTTTGGCTTCCACCTCGGGCCTGTGGGGGGAGTCCGGATAGTATTCCAAGTACATGGCCAGCATTTCGGGGTCGTTGGATGCCATGACCTGCTCGAAACGAGAATCTTCTTGCTTGGTCTGGTATTCCTTCAACTGGACCTTTCCGGTATCCAGGGTGGCGTACAGCTTTTCTTTGGTGGCCAGGTCTTCGGGGTGGCAGAAGGCGAGGAAGCTTTCCAGCACGTCGGAGAACTGGGTCTTGGTGAATGCTTCGCTCATGTCGGGCAGGTTGCCGTCTTCGTCCAAGAAGAACCGGTAGTCGCGTTCGATGGCCATGCAGTCCCAGTCGGACAGGGTGTCCTTGACTTCGCTGTTTTTGCGGAGCACGTCGTCGCGGTCGTGGAGCACGTACCTCATACGGCGGTCGCGGCGGCTTTCACGGCCAAAGTCAAGAGAAAGTTCTAGACCCACGCGTACGGGCAACTTGTAAGAAATCTTGTCGAATTCGATGCCGGAGTATCCGGCAGGGATGCTGGCGTCTTCGTTTGCCTTGGGGGCTTTTCCGGTGGCCTTGACGTCTTCGTAGGGCAGGAATTCCTTGCGGACGTTTACGCCAATCTTGAAATCAATATCCTTGAAGAGTTCACCAATCTTGTATTCCAGTGCTCCCGAAACAAATGCGGTCGGAATGACGCTGGTCTTTTGGTCTGTGTGGGAAAAACGTTCGTCGTAGAAAGAGAAGAACTGGAACCCGTAACCACCCAGAAGCCTGATGTCCAGATCGCCGATGAGGTTGAAGGAAAAACCCGCCAGGAATGAGGGCGCGTAAGAACGGAAGGAGAGTGACTCGCCCTTATTGGCGTCGCCGCAACCTTTTTCCTTGTCGCAGTTGTCACTTTCGAAGTAGAATTTGGGGTCTTTGGCAATTTCGCCAAACTGGATGGAGTTGACTTCGACACCCAGCCAGAAGGTGAAGGGAATGTCCGCCTTATAGAAAGGTGTGATCAGCGGGCTCCAGAGGAATCCTGCATTGATGGGGAAGGTCATTACCTTCTCGTCGATTTTGTCTAGCAGGAGTTCCGGGTCGCTATCCTTGAACTGTAAATAGGCAAACTCGCCTTGAACATAGAGCTGCATTCTCCAGTTGGAGCGCTCGAAATCGGCAGCCATGGCGGCTACGGCAAAAAGCAGGGAAATAAGTAATACTTTACGCATCGTGGTCAAATTTAGCTTTTTTGCTCAACGAAACGCACGACTGAGGTGGAAAGCGACTTTTTTCTGGGCCGTTTTGGAGAAATGTTTCTAGAAAGAAATGAAGAACCCTACACCGAGGACCAGGACCCCGGTTCCGATGAGCGTAAGCCCTATGACTGTTTTTTGGTCGCCGTCATGGACTAGGTCCCTGTTCTCTTGGACCTTTTTCTGGTAGAAATCCCCGCCTGAGGTGGCAGAAGCGTTCAAGTCATCTTTGATGTCTTCTGCGTCATTGTAATCGAGCTGCCCTAGGTAGGTGAAAAGGGCTCCTACGATTATGGGGGCTATGGAAACACCCATCATGGTGTGCCCCAAACGAATTTTTTTGCGGGCTTTTTCCCACTCTTGTTGAGATTGGATTTCTTTGAACTGATTTTCTTGTTTCATCTCCACGTTGATGGTTACATCGGAAACGGGCGGAACATAAACTGCGACCAGGGTGTCCTTGAACCCGAACTTGCGGAGCTTAAACTGGACAAGTCCCGGTTCCATGATGGGGTAGCGGGCTGGAGTAGTGCCGATAGTCTTGCTGCGCTTGGTGATTTCTCCCTTGCCGGAGAAGATTTCTGCACCTGCCGGGTTGGTGATAATCCGGAGTTCGGGGTTGACCCGTTTCAGTTTCATCGATCTCCAGACGGTATCGCCCATAATCGGGTGGACTGTAGTGGATCCGCCCCACAAATGCTGATCCACGTTCCAAAAGGCATGAATGGTAACGGCTGCGGTATCCGTGACCGGAATTGTGCAGGGAGACCTGCAAAGGGCGTTGTCCTCGGCTCTAGAGAGAGTGGCTCCTTCGGGGTCGGTATCGATATAGATGTAGCCTTTTTTCTCTTTTAGGTTCGATGCATCTTTGCCTTGGGCTTCTAAAAGAAAGATTTTCAGATTGTCTTTGGAGAGAGCGTCGGTGACAGCCTTGGAACGGGAAATCCTAAGTTCGCTCTTGTAGATGGTGGGCAGCTCTTCTTCGAATACCACCCGCATAAGCTGAAGTTTCAGGGAATCTTTCTTTTGTACGGGGGAAATCTTTCCAAAGTAGATGGTAGTGGCGCCCTTGGCAGAAAGGGAGTCTTGCAGGCAGATGTTGTCGCTGCAGTCGGGAATGTCCTTTTTCTTTAAGATGTGGATTTTTTCTCCGCTTTCCAACAGGAATCTGGCAGCGAGGGTATTGATTTGTAAAACTAAGGAGGAATCGCCGATTTCATCCTCGAAGCTGACTAGAACGGTGGGGGACGATAGTTCAAGGGGCTTTGTTGCGGAAGGAGAGTCGTCTTGGAGTGTGTCGTTTGTGGCAACCTGTGCAGAATCGTTTACGTTGGCTATGCTGTCCGGAGATGCGGCCTGTACAGAATCTGCGGGGTTTGCCAGAAGTAAATCTGTACCTGAAGTATCTACGATGGACTTGAATTTGCTCTTGGCAATACGGACAACGGTAAACTTGTTGTTGATGTAGCCGCCCAGCTGGACAGTGTCGTTTTGAATACCGAGAAATTGGGCTTTTTGTTTGGTCCCGGATAAAAGTTCCACGCTGACAGACGGCCCTTGCGGTTCTGCGGCAAACAGGACCTGGGCGAGTAGAAGAATTAATGCGATACACGTGGATTTCATGATTTACCTAGAAAGATAGAAAGAGTCCGACCGAAAGGATAACGCCGCCTGCAACGAGTGAAACAAGAGCCGCTTTTTTTGCCGTTTTGGCATTGTCCCGGTACTCCTTGAAATCCTTTTTGTCTTGTTGGTAATTGTCCCCAGATGTAATGACGGTGTTTTCGATATTTCGTTTGCAGTCATTGGCCTTGTTGATTTCGTAAGCGGTGACCCCTGCGGCAATGGCACTTGCAGCTAACGGGACGATGGAGGCAATCATTAGACGGTGTCCCAGGTTTCGTCTGCTTCGGTGGTTCAGGTCTGCTTGTTGCTCTTGCAGGAATGTCTCGTCAAAGGCGGGGGCGAGAGCCACGATCAGGAAGGATGTGTCTTTCTGAGAAAGGGTCACGTTGATGCTGGTGTCCCTAAAATCTGGACGGAACAGGGTGATAAGAATCTGATCCTTATCCAAGGGTACGGGGATAAATGCAGGTATACGATAATCGGGATTCTTGGAAAAATTGGGATGGGCGTCTCCGACATAAAGATCTGCACCGGAGGGGTTGGTGGATACATGCAGATACCGCTCCCGTGGGGCGCTTTCATCGGCGAAACAAAGACCTAAAAGTAGGAGGACGGGAATGATTATTTTGAAAACCATTATTGATCCTCCGTTTGGACAAAGGGACCTGTAATCCGGAGGGAATCCTTGTCCGGCACCATTCTCCAGAATAGTTCGGAATTACGGTTTCGGGCATTGTCGGGGACAGGGATCCTGATTTGGCAATCTTTGCGGCAGGGATTTGCGAAAGAAAGAATGTTGGATTCGTAAGTCACGGTGACGGTGTCGAAATCGGCGATGACGAATTTCTTTTGGGTGGGGTTGATTCCTGATCCGCTATCCATGAAGTAGAACCTGACGCTGTCGGTGAGGGCGAGAGAGGTTTTTACGGGAGATGCCTTGGGTGGAATCTTGTCGGTAAAGACAAGGCTGTCTCCTAGGCGGATCATAGTACGTTCAGGAATGTCAATTGTGATGGGATTGGCCTCGTAGTCCGTCAGTTTTGTTTCGTAGGTGTAGATGCGTAGTCCACTTTGAGGTTGGACATTGATGTTTAATGGCTCGTTAGGCTTTTCGTAGCTTACTGTTTTTAGGGTGTCGCCCAAAGCGTTGATGAGAACGATTTTGGTAGAAACTTTGGAGCCTGGGGTTAGTCCTTCGTAGATGGGCTTGACCTGGATAACCGAGTTCTTTCGCTCTGTGAACTTTGTGCTGAAAGACGACGCATCTCTGGCCTGTTCTTCAAAACCGTTGTCGGTGAATGCTGTTGCCTTGACGCCCCAATAGACCATGAGGGATGTGTCCTTGAGGTCGAGCCCGTTCATTTGAAGCCATTTTTCTGAAATTAGGGGGCCCTTGAGGCGCATCCCGCTTTTGCAGTCCCCGATGGATAGGGCGTTTATGGAGTCCAGAATGTCAAGCCAATGGGTGTTTTTGGATAGGGAAACGCCTTCGGCGACAACGGCATAGACGGTACATTCGGAACTTTCCCATGGGTCAATGCCCGTAATGTTCCAATTCAGTTCAATGTAGTCGTCGGATAGAGGTTCAATATGTGCGTCTGAAGCAGGCGTTACAAGAGCAATGTCTAGAGGAGAGCCTACAAAAATGTGGAGGGTGTCTCTTAAAGTGTCTCCGGAAAAGTCGATAGTATTCAAGACAACAATGCGGTAACCGACGGAATCAAAACGACTTTCAATGGTTGTGGAATTGATGCTTTCGCCCTCCAGTTCCCAATAATGGGAACTGTAAAGATTCATGGCGCTGTCCGAGGAAATGGTGCTGCCGTTTATCGCATAGCCAGCAGAGAAAACAACTTGTTCGCCCTGATTTATGTAGAGGGTGTCCAATTGTTCGGTGTATTTAGAGTAATGGTCTTCATCGCTCCAGTGGGTGACCAGAATTCCCTGCTGCAAGAACTGGATGTCTGTTCTTGAAATTACGGCGTCTTCGCGACAACCTGTAAAAAGCAGGAAAAGGCAGGCGAGAGCAGCGCCAAAAAATAGCCTAGTCATCTTTGCCTCCCGCACTGCTGGAATTCTCTGCGCTGGAAGAACTGGACTCCGGTTCAGGTCTTTCAAAGCTTGGCCTGATGACGTAGGTCTTGGAATTTAGGTTTCCGCTATAGTCATAGGCGCTGATGGATAGCAATTGGTAGGTCCAGCTCCTGTAGGAGCGGGGGAGTGTCAAGAAGACGGTGTCTACCGTGCGGTCTTCGCTGAAGGAAAGTTCTCGGAAGTAAGTAGCGCCCCGCAGTTCTTGCCCGTTCCAGAAAAAATTTTGGTAGACGCCACCACCGTGTTCCTCAAAATAGAATCGGAGGGTGTCCAAAAAATCCAGGGTGTCGAGGTCTTGTAGGAGGCCTTCGGGAGAGAGGTGCTTGTTGGATGGAGGTATGGTGTCCAACAGCCGTAGTGTGTCTGCAATGGCGATTTCTCCGGGTTGTACCACCACATCGGCTGTGTCGGGGTTAAAATCCGTGAGTTTCGGTAGGTTTGCGATGATTTTGTATTTGCCGGGTTTCAGCGGAGAAACGACGAATTGATTTGTGTCTAGACCTATCTCGTGCTCAACCACCGGATTAGATAAGGAATCCAGGATGTCTAGATGGATTTTTCCGTGGTTGCTAGAGTAGTATCTGTCGTAAAGGGATTCGTTGGAGAAACGGATGAATGTCTGGATTCCGCCTTCGTTTTTGTTCCCTTTGGTAAAGAAATCCCCCTGAATGAGCGAGTCGGATTCCAGACCGAACTCGTTGACCGCGCGGACACTCCAGGTGTAGAATTTCAGGTTTTCTAGCCGGTGGTAGAAATTCGGGTTGTCCCAGTAGGTGAAGTACGGTGTATCGATAAGGGTGTCCAGGATAGAATGGGCGACCGTATAGAGTTTTGGATGTCGGTCGTCGGTATAGCGGATACCCCTAGGTTCCTGAATTTTGAGCTGGTAATACACCTTCGAAATGGAATCGGGGTCGTAGCCGTGCCAGGCGAAGGTGATGCCCTCCTCTGGTGAAAGTCCTTGGCTCCTTATGGCGGGGATGAACCCTTGGGTCTCTATGACTGGCGGGTTTGAAACCCAGAGCTTTAGAGTGTCCCGCAGGGTGTCGCCGTCTCCAAAATTCTGTCTGATGTAATCGCTTGTTGCTGACATGGTGCCTCCTTATCGAAAATTCTCTGATAAA
>CALATK010000019.1 GCA_937891805.1 uncultured Fibrobacter sp.
ATACAAATCTCCTTTTCTTTTTGAGATTAGTATGATGATTTTTTAAAATAATTATTCGTATAATAAATTTTCCAATAAATAGATAAAAAATCTACAATTTGGTTCTCCAGACTGCAATAGCGCCATTACATTTGTAAATACATACTTACAGAAATTCTCTGGCTGGAATTCCATATTCCAAATCGAATTATTAATTTGTTTATCCTGTCTCAAAATCTGCATAAAAAGCTGGATGGTCTTCTCCGCTGGAATTTTACCCTCTAGCTCTTTTACCCAGCTACTATCATATGGAGACATCTTGGTATACAAATAGCTATAATACCATTCTAAAAACTGTGTAAAGCCCATACCCTGACGATAGAGCTTATCCTGATCCGAAAAAATATTATTCCAAAAAGTTTCTGCCACAGCAGTAACTAATGCATCTTTATCTGGGTAGTAATTGTATACGGAACCAATAGCGATTCCACATGCAGATGCAAGCTTACGAATACTAAGCTTATCCACGCCTTCTTTTTTTGCTATAAGCAAAGCAACCTCTAAAATTTTATCTGTTGATGTGACACGACGATTCATATTTACCTCATAAGTTATAAACATTATCCACAATTTTGCCAACAATAACTATTGAACATAGTTCATCATATCACTCCACGGGTTGATTTTCAAGTTCTCACCGCTTTTTCTCTATTTTTTCATTTTAGAATCGCAAATCAAGGAAGCTAAATAAGAAAACACCAATGCCGCAGAAATTCCTACCGCTGATGCCGTAAATCCACCTTTAAAAACGCCTAATAATCCATCCTTATCTACAGCTTCTTTTACTCCAGTCCATAAAACATTTCCAAACCCAAGCAATGGTACATTCGCTCCTGCACCTGCCCACTGTGAAAAAGGCTCATACAAACCAATCGCTCCTAACACCGCCCCTGCACATACCAATAACACCATAATACGTCCAGGAAGCAATTTTGTCTTTTCCATCAAAATCTGTACCAATGCACAAATAATACCACCTACGACAAAAGCTTTTACGTAATCCATCTAAGCCTCCACTTTTCCCGAAATATTTTTGGTATACATGCTACTCTTAACTTCCATTCATTCCGGATATTTACAAATAATTTTGTAATATAAAAAAGAGACAGCAGCTACTACAACTACTATCTCCCAAAATTTTCTTTTTATTCATTTTTTACCGGTATCTGGGCCAAAATGACTGCACTAAATACCAAAGCACACCCCAAAAGCTGTCTGCCGGTTAGCACTTCTTTTAAAATCACCCAGCCTGCCAATACAGAAATCACGGATTCCAAACTTAAAATCAAAGATGCAATGGCAGGTTTCATATGTTTCTGCCCCAGAATCTGTAAGGTATAAGCTACACCGCAGGACATAACTCCGGCATATAAAATCGGTACTGCCGCCTCAAATATTGCCGATATATTCGGTGTTTCCTTAAAAAATGCAATCCCCATACACACAATTCCACTAAACCAGAATTGAACACAGGATAGTGCCACTCCATCTGCTTTCGGTGCAAAATAATCAATAATTAATATATGAAAAGTAAAACATATGGCACATAAAAACAACAATACATCTCCATAATTAATAGAAAAGGACTCTGTAATACATAAAAAATAAAATCCCACTGCTGCTAATACGACTCCCATCCATACAATCACCGGAACCTTTTTCTTCATGAATATTCCCATAACCGGAACCAGAACTATGTAAAGTGCGGTAATAAAACCGGCTTTTCCCGCATCGGTGTACACAAGGCCCACCTGCTGCAGGCTGGAAGCCACGAACAGAGCAAGTCCGCAGAGAATGCTGGCCTTCCACAGCCTGGGATTTTTCCATTTGTCAAAGGATTCCTTCATGGAGCACTTGTTTATGTCCAGCAGGAAGGAAAGGGGAACCAGCAGGGCAACTGCCAGCAGACAGCGGACCATCTGGAAGGTAAAAGGACCGATGAGGTCCATGCCGACGCTCTGGGCGATGAAGGCAAAACCCCAGATGACGGTGCAGGTAAGCAGGGCGATGCTGCCCTTGAATTGATTTTTCATAAATAATCACCGCCGCTTACTGTAGCATAGATTGTCAGAAAATGCAAGTGCGTTGCTTTTTCCTGTTTCTGTGGTATAATAAGCAGAAAAATACAGGAGGAATTTGGTATGGACGAAGTAAAAAGAATTCCCGACCGGGAAGCAATTCCGGCAGAAGACAAGTGGGCGATAGAAGACCTCTACGCCACGGATGCAGCCTGGGAGGTAGATTTGAAGACTGTTTCAGCGGACCAGGAGGAACTTGCTTCCTTTGCAGGAAAACTGGCAGATCCCCGGCAGCTTCATCCCCGGTCAGTTCGTCAACCCGGCCAACCCCGATGCCCACTACCGCACCACCGGCCCCGAGATCTGGGCCGATACCGAAGGAAAAGTGGACATCTTCGTGGCCGGCGCAGGTACCGGCGGTACGGTTTCCGGCGTTGGCGAATTCCTCAAGAGCAAGAATCCCGGTGTAAAGATTGTGGCCGTGGAGCCTGCAAGTTCTCCGGTGCTCAGCAAGGGTACCGCCGGCGCTCACAAGATCCAGGGAATTGGTGCAGGATTTGTTCCCGACACCTTGAACACCAAGATTTACGACGAAGTCATCGCTGTCGAAAACGAAGCCGCTTTTGAAGCTGGCCGCGAAATCGGCAAGAAAGAAGGCGTGCTGGTGGGCATTTCTTCTGGAGCGGCCCTCTGGGCCGCCAAGGAACTGGCTAAGCGCCCCGAAAACAAGGGCAAGACCATCGTGGCCCTGCTCCCGGATACCGGCGACCGCTACCTTTCTACGGCTCTGTTCGCGGAGTAAAAATTCCTCTAGTAGATGCCCGCCTTCGCGGGCATGACAAGAGTTACGTCATCCTCGCGCAGGCGAGGATCTTTTATTTATTTACAACGATCGTCTGGCTCTTGCCGCCGACCTGCAGAATGTAGCGTCCCGTAGCAGGCACGCTAAGTTTCAGCGTCGCTCCGGCAGCACCGTTCCACAGGCCGCTGCGGATAACTTGGCCCAAGGTATTCGTCAGGGCGTAGCGGCTGTTCTGCTGGATTCCCGACACGAGAATCTCCCGACCTTGAAGGGTTAGGCTGTAATTGGGGCGTACCGCTGTGGTCGCGATAGCATCGATGACCGTTGGGTTCTTTGTGGTGAACAGGACCGCCGTGATGGACTTGGCGGGGAGAGTCATGGAAAATTTGTTCGCATAATTTTCTGTGGCGTTGGTCATGCCACCAGTCATTTTGACATTGACGGCATTTTTCTTTAGGGCGTTGCTGGTATGGGATACAAAGGTTTCGCCGGCAATGCCAGAAAGGGTCAATGCATTGGCTGTGTTCTCCGCTTTGAATCCGTCCAGGGAAAGGTAAACATCTTGGGCGTCCTTTTCGGCGCGGTTCACGAAAATCACCGTAAGCGAATCGCCCTTGTTGCTGATGGAACTGTAGGCGGATACCAGCGAATCGTTACTGGAGGTGGACTGCACGCGGTTCTCGTGGCCGTAGCGGCTGAACAGGTGGACCACTTCGTACATGCCTTCGCGCCAGGTCCAGGGGGTAAAGATTTCTACACCGTGGTCAATGAAGGTTCCCATGAACGAGGCGTAGGCAAGGGCTCTGCTCATAGCGTCCATATCTGCAATAAAATCCGTTTCCGTGAATCCCAGGGTATATTTGTAATTTTCGCCCATGTATTTTTTCATCCAGTCCGCAATGCGTTTGAAGATGTAGGTCTTGTAACCAACACCCTTGCCCGTATTCCAATCACAAGAACCCGTGGTAGAAATGTCGGCACAACGGATCCCGTTTCCGCCCGGATACACGTAGGTAGTGTCAAAGAATACCCGGTGCCAGTTCATCCAGGTTTCGTAATCTTTTTCGCTCGGGTACCAGTGGATGTCAAAAACATCTAGCAGTTGGACTGTAGTTTTCTTCTGTTCGTCGCCTAGACGCTTGATGAAGTATTCCAGCCAGCAGTATTTGCGGTCCGTGGCCTTGACATAGCTTGTGGATTCGTTGTCGTAGGCGATGTTGCACCAACTCCATTCGTTGGCCGCTACGGGACCGGTAAGTTTTAGGTCAGGGCTGATGGCCTTTGCCGCCTTGGCTACGGCAATGTAGTTGTCCACCATACGGTCTACTGCAACGGTGTTGCCATCTTCGTTGGGGTAGGTGTAGGGCAGGTCGCTGTGGGTGCCCCGCCAGAGTTCCATCTCGTTGTCCATGCTCCAGTACCTGAAGCGGCTCATGTCGTACTTGAGATCGTCGCGCCAGTGCTTTATCAGTTCCACGGTAGAATCGGCGGGCCACTCTTCGAGATAGAGACTGTAATCTCCCGCTTGAATCAGGGTGACTCCGTCATCGTCCACCGTGCCGCCACCGGCCAGGTCAAGAGTCTGCTTTGCGTTTTTGCCACCATGAGACTGTTTCCAGTCCCAGTCCTTGAAGTTGTACGCTGTGCTGCTGGCCACATAGCCAGCCAACTGGAAGGCGTACATGCCATCTACACCGGGCAGGTTGTCCAGAATTTTCTTGGAAGAAATGTCCCAGTCGTGCTTATAGACATTGTTGTAGTAGTCGGGGTGGCTAGAAAGGTTCTTGCGCCAGTTGTGCTTGGTGGCGTTGTTCCCGTTGTTCATACGCAAGTAGCGTATGCCCGCCTGCCGGTAAGTTTCCAGGTTCGTCTGTTCTTTTTCCGACAATGTGGTAACAACGTCGTTCAGGTCGCCTCTGTCTTCATTGCAAAAGATGTTCCGACCGTATAGGTACGGCGAAATCTTCTTGACTCCCTCGTCCGTATCCACGTTGATGTTGATGGCGGCATAAGCCGCCGTTGCAGAAATCCCTGCGGTAATTATTGCCGCGAGGATGCCCGAAAACTTCAGTGTTTTCACTATAACCATAACACACCTCTCGTCTTTTATCGCAAAAGAATCTATTTCACCAAAATTGTTCTGCTTTGGTTATCGATCTGCAAGATGTAGCGACCGGCACTGGGTACCTTGAGTTTTAAGATCGCTCCAGAATTTCCGTTCCATGCCCCACTGCTGACGACTTGTCCGAGAGCATTGGCCAAGGCATAACGGCTGTTTTGCTGGATTCCTGACACGAGAATCTCCCGACCTTGCAGGGTTAGGCTGTAATTGGGCCTTGCCGCTGTGGGCGCGATAGCGTCAACGACCTTGGGGTTGTTTGTCGTGAGCAGTACCGCCGTGATGGACTTGGCGGGGAGCGTCATGGAAATTTTTTTGCTTGCTACCTGCACCGTTCCTTTTTTCAGGGCGTTGTTGGTGTGAGAAACAAAGGTTTCGCCGGTAATTCCCGAAAGGGTGAGTGTCTCTGCAGAACCGTCAGCCGCTTCAAAGCTGCCGAGGGTCAGATTTACGTCTTGAGTTGCATTTTGACTCCTGTTCACGAAAATCACCGTGAGGGAATCGCCCTTGTTGCTGATGGAACTGTAGGCGGATACCAGGGAATCGTTGCTGGAGGTGGACTGCACGCGGTTCTCGTGGCCGTAGCGGCTGAACAGGTGGACCGTTTCGTACATGCCGTCGCCCCAAATCCACGGGGTGAAAATCTCTACGCCGTTATCTTGCATAGTTCCGAGAAACGATGCGTAGGTCAGGGCCGTCACCATGGGGTCTGAATCGTTGAGGTCGGTTTCGGTAATGCCCAGCGTGATGCCGTGATCCTTGCCGAAGTATTGCTCCAGCCAGTTGTTGATGCGTACAAAAATGTAGGACCTGTATTCTTTTTTCCCGTCATGTTCGCTCCAGTCGCAGGTCCCGGAGGCGCAGCGTACACCGTTGGCACCCTTGTAGTAGTAGGTGGTGTCAAACAGTACACGGTGCCAGTTGATGCGGCTTTCGTAATCTGTTTCGGTGGGATACCAGTGGATGTCGAATACGTCCAAAAGTCGCTTGCCGTAGGACTTTTGCGCCTCGGCCACTTTCTTGATGAAAAATTCCAGCCAGCAGTATTCCTTGCCGTCTATCGAAGGACGCTTGTTGTCTCCGTCAACGGCGGCTATGTGGCACCATTGCCACTCGTTTGCTACCACCGGTCCGGTGAGTTTGATGTCTCCCCAGGCGGCACGGGCCTTCTTTGCAACATCCACAAAATGTTCTACGAGAAAGTCTCCGGTCACGGGCAGGTCCAAATCGTTGTGGGTGCCGCGCCAGATGTCCATCTCGTTGTCCATGCTCCAGTACCTGAAGCGGCTCATGTCATATTTGAGTTCGTCTTTCCAGTGGGGAATAATCGCGACGGTGGAATCGGCGGGCCATTCCATGTTGTAGAGCGATGCGTCGCCCGCCTTGATGAGCGTCTTGCCGTCATCGGAGACTTCGCCGCCGCCTGCCAGGTCAAAAGAATGGGTTGGGTTGCCGCCGTGTTCCAGGTGCCATTCCCAGTCGGGGAAGTTGTAGTCTGTTGTGCTGGCGGCATATCCCGTGAGCTGGAAAGCGTATAGGGCGTCTACCCCCGGCATCTTGTCGAGCACCTTTTTTGCCGTAATGTCCCAGTCGTGGTCATAGACATTGTTGAACCAGTCAGGGTGGGCGGTGAGTTTTCTTCGCCAGTTGTAGCGGGTGGCGTTGTTGCCGTTGTTGGCGCGCATCATGTGGATTCCCGATTCCAGCACCTTGTTTATGAAGTTGGTCTCGGCGGTATCGCTCTCGACACTGGTGTCGCTAATTTTGTCGATGTTCCGTCCGTACAGGTAGGGGGAAATCTTCTTGATGCCGGCGTCGGCATTGACCGTCACATTGATGGCTGCGTTGGCTGCTGCGAACAAGCCTGCGGTAACCGCTGCTGCAAGGACGCTGGAAAACTTCGGCATTTTCACTTTACCCATATACACCTTCTCTTTTTTTTTGAAATCTTTTATGTAAAAATTCTATTAAGTTTTTTATATAAATTTATTTAATATAAAAAAGATTGCAAAATAATGCAATCCTTTTGTTTTATTCTTCTTCGTCGTCATCTTCTCCAACGTATTCTTCAAATCCTGTGATAACATTTTCTTCAATATCTAATTCATCTGAATTAGATTCTTTTAATAATGTTGAAATATCATCATCATCTTCTGTTTCATCTTCATCGTCATCATGGTTTGCGTTTGCACGAACTTCAGCTTCGTATGAATCATCTTTAAGTTCATTTTTCTTAGCTTCGTCTTCAAATTCAGAGTTTGTAGAGAAGTCAATTCCATCTTTATCAAGTACAGATAGAGGTTGACGTTCTTTTAAATCCCAACTGTTTTTTCCTACATTTACAAATCGATCATCAAGTGATAAATCACTGTAGAATTGAGCAATTCGATCTTCTGCTTGGGCATCTGTATATCCATTGATTTGACATACTTCATCCCATAATTTTATAAACGTCATTGCTTTCTTTTTTGGTTTCATTAAATCGTATGCGACATCTATCATTGCTTTTTTCATTTGAAAATCTTTCCTCCCACATATGTTCTGGTGCTTCCACACCGATTAGATACAATGCATTGCGTAAAGTAATGCGAGATGCTTTTAATAAAGCGATACGTTGCGCAGAACGTTCTGGTTGATTCACATCCATAACTTTACATGCGTTGTAAAAACTATGGAAGTGTTGT
>CALATK010000020.1 GCA_937891805.1 uncultured Fibrobacter sp.
CGTTAGATGCAAGCGGCACGACGATATTTGGAATAAAGTAAATGGCGATGATAGCAAAGGCGATTCCGCCCAATACTCCGCAAACACGGTTTATCTTTTTTACTAGGTTACTTCGTTTATCCGCAAAAGGCAAGAGCAATTCCGTAATGGCAACCGTTTCGGCAAGCACTACCGGGATTGCCATAAAGTAAATCAGGTTCCATGGGGAATTTTGCATGAGCAAATCCATATAGTGGGTAGAATACATATTGACCTCTTGAATTTTGGGGTGATACTATAAAATACAAATCGGGTTTACGCGGCACAATATCCGGTGTTATACTATTTTCTTATACCTGCCGATAGCAAAAGGCTATTTTGCGTTCGATACTTATAAAAAAATCCGATAATACCGCATAAGAATTAAGTATTGGACAATGGCAAAAACGGGTTCTATATTTCGGCGCACAAAAAACAACAAACAAAAACAATAAACAAGCGAGGTATAAGAATGAATCAGAATTTTGTCAAGTCCGCCATTGCGGCAAGTCTCCTGATTGCGGGAACTATCGGTTTTAGCGCATGCTCTTCTTCTGACGAACAGAAGAGCGAAACTTCCGTCAAGAAGGTTGAAAAGCAGACGCTCACCAACGTGTCTTACGACCCGACCCGCGAACTCTACGCGAACTACAACGAAGTCTTCAAGAAGCACTGGAAAGAAAAGACCGGTGGCGAAGTGGAAATCACGCAGTCTCACGGAGGTTCCGGCAAGCAGGCCTTGGAAGTGGCCAACGGTCTCGAAGCCGACGTGGTGACGCTCGCGCTTGAATTCGACGTGAACGCCGTGCGCGACGCGGGCCTCATCGAAGACGGCTGGGTCAAGGAATTCCCGCTGAACAGCTCCCCGTACACATCCACCATCGTGTTCCTGGTCCGCAAGGGCAACCCGAAGAACCTGAAGGACTGGGGTGACCTCGTGAAGCCGGGCGTTGGCATCATCACGCCGAACCCGAAAACTTCCGGTGGCGCACGCTGGAACTACTTGGCCGCCTGGGCCTGGGCCGAAAAGCAGTACAACAATGACGAGGCCAAGGTCAAGGACTTCATCAAGAAACTGTTCCAGAACGTGCTCGTGCTCGCTTCCGGTGCCCGCGGCTCCACCACGACCTTTATCGAAAACGGCCAGGGCGACGTGCTTCTCGCATGGGAAAATGAAGCCTTCCTCGCTCTCAAGGACTACCCGAACGACTATGAAATCGTAATCCCGAGCATCAGCATTCTGGCTGAACCTTCCGTTGCCATCGTGGACAAGGTGGTCGACAAGCGCGGCACCCGCGAACTTGCCACCGAGTACCTGAACTACCTCTACAGCGACGACGGCCAGCACATTGCCGCAAAGAACCATTACCGCCCCTCCAACAAGGCCATTCTCGACCAGTACAAGGAATTCGACCAGAACGTGAACTTGATTTCTATCGAGCACTTCGGCGGTTGGGACAAGGCGCAGGGAACGCACTTCTCCAACGGCGGCATCTTCGACCAGATTTACGAAAAGAAGTAAGCCAGGTTGTCATTCTGGAGCCTCGAAGAGGCGATAGAATCTAGAACCAAATTGTCATAGCAAAAATCCTCGCTCTTCGGAGCGGGGATTTTTTGCGGATTCTTTTGTTTCTCAAGGCAAAGACCTGCTTTTAGCCGAACAGTTTGTGGGCGAAATTTTCGTTCGCAAAAATTTCAACCTCGTTCTTTGACAATTGGAACATAACGCGACCATCGCCGACAAGCTGAGTCAGTTCGAAACTCTGGACGGATGCAAGAAAACCCTCATCTTCGAATACGTCGCCGGCTAAGGGGAAGTCCCCACCTCGAAAGTAGGTCTTTTTCTCGTTTTTTTTTTGTAGAAAAAGACCAAAATTGGCCGAAAAAGTCCCATATCTCGGAAAAATGACGACTTATGGGAGATTTCCAGTCATGTGCTCCTATTTTCTTCTCCGAAAAACCTTGTTTTTATCGAAAATTCGCTAAAATAGTGCGATAAAGTCCCATATCTCATAAAAAATGTGACTTTTGGGAGTTTATCCTTTGTTTTTTATGTATATTATGAGAAAACGGTGTATTTTTATGAAAAAAAAGATGAAACTGGTTGGGCGCGACAGAGAGACGAAGGAGCTTGCCAGATGCCTGAATAGCGGGCAAAGCGAGTTCGTGGTCGTCTATGGGCGTAGGCGCGTAGGCAAGACTTTCCTTGTCGAGGAATTTTTTGACCGGAATTACGACTTTTCTTTTGTTGGTGGACACAACCTGCCCGTAAAAAAACAACTGCGTAATTTTGCAAAGGCTATCAAACGGTATAAGTGTTTAGATAAACCGCCTCTGTTTGCCGATTGGTCCGACGCTTTCGATGCGCTTGTTGAATTGCTTGAATCTTTGCCAGCTGACCGCAAGAAGGTGGTCTTCCTTGATGAAATGCCGTGGATCGATACGCCGAAATCAGATTTTGTTGAGGAGCTGGAAAATTTCTGGAATAGTTGGGCTGCACGCCGCAACGACATTCTCCTTGTGGCAACAGGAAGTGCAACGAGCTGGATGATTGACAAGCTGATTGAAAATCAGGGCGGCTTGCATTGCCGCATTACGAGCAGCATTTATCTAAGCCCATTTACTCTTTGCGAATCAGAACAGTATCTCCGCGCCAAGAATTGTCTATGGGATAAATACCAAATTGTCCAGGCATACATGATTCTGGGCGGAGTTCCGTTCTATTGGAATTTGCTAGACACGCGCTTAAGTCTGGTACAAAATATCGACCGACTTTTTTTTCAAAAAAACGCTCTCCTGAAAATCGAATTTGACGAGTTGTACGGGGCTCTGTTTTTACATGCAGAAAGGTACATACAGGTTGTCCAGTTACTTTCCAATCACAAAGAAGGGCTGACTCGTGCGCAAATCGGCGAACAGGTGAATCTTGAAGGTAGGCTGCTGAGCGTTGTCCTGAAAAATCTTGAACGTTGTGACTTTGTGCTGCGCTACAATCAGCTCGGCAATAAAGTAAGGGATTCTATTTATCGGTTGTCTGATTTCTACACGCTTTTCTATTTGCGCTATGTTGAATCTAACAATTCGTTTGATGGGCAATGGTGGAGCAAACACTACAACTCGCATAGCGTAGAAAACTGGCAGGGACAGACTTTTGAACTTATCTGCATGACCCATGTCGATGCGATAAAGCAGAAACTTGGCATTGCGGGTGTGGCAACTGACATTTCTTCCTGGCGTTATACTCCCAAGAACAAGACTGAAAAAGGCACCCAGGTTGATATGGTTATTTCGAGAGGCGACAGAACCATCAACTTGTGCGAAATGAAGTTCGCCATGGGCAAGTTCCAGATGTCCGCTGAATACGCCGATTATCTCCGTGACCGTGCAGAATTGTTTCGCGCCAAGACAAAAACCAAATACGCGATTGTGCCGACCATGGTGACGACTTACGGTGTTGCTGAAGGTATCAATAGCGGCGTTGTGCAACAAGAAGTTACAATGGAAGATTTATTCAGGAAATGGGACGAATTATAGCGTTTCTAGTATATATTTTTATTGTATGCGTGATTTGAGCAAATTCTTGTTTTTTGACTTAGAATACAACCCCGAGGCGCAGAAAGTTCGGGAGTATGGTTATATTCTAGGAGAAGAGCGAGTTCGTGAAAAAAATCCTGCAAAATTAGAAACGGTCGCTGAAAAAGCTGAGTATATCGTAGGGCATAATGTACTTCGCCATGACGCCCCGATTCTTAGACAGTATTTTTCTATTGATTTTCCTAATGTCAAGGCTTTAGATACCTTGATGCTGTCTTCGTTGTTATTTCCTCGTAAACCTTACCATAAGTTACGCAAAGAATATTTGAAAAACGAAGATGAACCATCGGATCCGTTGAAAGATGCGGAACTCTGTAAGAACCTTCTAGAAGATTGTATTGGAAAATGGAATCAATACCCTTGGCAACTTCGTTATCTTTTGTTTCAGTTCCTAAAGAATGAACCCGGCTTTGCTCCGTTTTTCAATCTAGTGGATGCTCCTGAACAAGGCGAATTACGTTCCAAATTGTCGGAAATACAAAGCTGGTTTATCTCTCATTACGAGAAATCAATTTGTTTGCGCCAAGATTTTGAAAATGAATGGGCGGCTTATCGTGCTGAATGGTGTTTTCTTTTAACATTATTCCATGAAGAAGGTCCTAGCGATTTTGTTCCCCATTGGGTTCGATATCAGTATCCGCATCTTGAAAGCATATTGCACCGTAGACGCCTTGTTCCTTGCGGCAGTAATCAGTGTCCGTATTGTTCTGAACAACTAAGTTCAACGAAGCAATTGAAAAAATGGTTTGGTTTTCCAGGTTTCCGTTCGTTCAGCGAAGAAGAAAAGATTCCTTTGCAACAACAGGTTGTTGAATCTGCAATGCGAGGTGACTCTCTTTTAGCGGTTTTTCCGACTGGTGGCGGAAAATCTATGACATTTCAGCTGCCCGCATTAATTGCTGGTAGTCAGATAGGAGCTTTGACGGTTGTAATCTCTCCGATTGTAGCTTTGATGAAAGACCAAGTGGATGTGTTGACCAAACGTTTTGGAATAGATCGTGCTACGTATATCTATTCAAAAATTCCTCCATTAGAACGAAAAAATACAATTAAGGCGATTCTTGAGAATGAAAAAGATATTCTTTATATTTCACCTGAAGCATTACGATCTAATACAATATTTAAATTGCTAAAGCATCGTCGTATTGAACGATTTGTTATAGATGAAGCGCACTGTTTCAG
Source organism: uncultured Fibrobacter sp. (assembly GCA_937891805.1). GTDB lineage: Bacteria > Fibrobacterota > Fibrobacteria > Fibrobacterales > Fibrobacteraceae > Fibrobacter. The sequence goes on from CALATK010000020.1 coordinate 4,795, forward strand.
TGCTTGGGGACAAGATTTTCGAGTTGATTACCTTTATCTTGCCGATTTTATCAAGGATCTTGAAGAAGAAAAACATTTAGAATCGTCTATTCCAATCAGTTGCTTTACGGCAACTGCGAAACAGGATGTCATTGGTGATATTTGTGGATATTTTAAGAAAAGAATGAATCTTGATTTGGTAAAGATTGTTAGTTCTGCAAGAAGAAAAAATTTGGAATATTCAGTTATACCTGCATCAAGAGATAAACATGAACGAGGAAAAGAACTTGTTAATTTGCTGAAGTTGTATGATGGGCCTAAAATAATTTATGCAACTACAGTCAAAACAACTGAAAGACTCGCAGAGAGCTTAAAAGAATATGGTTTTAAAAGTGGTTGCTATAATGGTCAAATGGATGCTGATATTAAAATAGATGTTCAGGAAGAATTTCAAAAAACAGACGGAAAGATTGACACCATTGTCGCCACCACTGCATTTGGAATGGGGGTTGACAAGGACAATGTCAAATTAGTTGCTCATTACGAAATCTCAAGTACTTTAGAAAATTATGTGCAAGAGGCTGGTCGTGCGGGTAGAAAACCGGATATGCAGGCTTTTTGTGTTGCTTTGTACAATTCAAAAGATTTGGATACCAATTTTCAGCTTCTACAACAATCAAAACTATCCGAAAAAGAAATTGGAGACATTTGGCGAGTATTAAAGAAACAAAGCGAAAAACGAGAACGCCTTGTGATGTCCGCTCTAGAAATAGCTGATAAATGTGGCTGGACCGAGCAGAATGAAAATACAGGCGCTTTAGAAACAAAAGTCAAGCACGCCATCATGCTTCTAGAAGATCAGGGTTTCTTGAAAAGAAAACGTAATCAAACGCAAGTATTCGGTTCTTCCATTGCTATAGAAAGTGTTTCGCAAGTTCGGTACATTTTAGATAGTCCAAATATTGATAAGACTAATACAATTGAAAACATCGCGTTTAGGATAATGCGGCACATTATCACGAAGAAATGGACCAAAAATCCTGAATGCGCTCTTGATGACATTACTGTGAATTTGGGCATTGAAAGAAAAGACGCAAACGAAGCGTTACGATTACTTCGTAGCAAGCGTCTTTTGGACCAACGGAACGACTGGAGCGCAAAAATTCAACGTTTGGGGACATTTAATTGCAAAAGAATGCTTGAACGAGCGAAATATCTGCAAGAAATCTTGTTAAAGTGTTGCGAGGGACATTGCATCAACGAACCATTCTTGTTGAATTTAACAAAAGTCAATGCTGCGCGAGGTGAAACCGAATCTGGAACAGAAACGAGAAAATGCCTGCAAATTCTGAGGGGAATTCTTCGTTATTGGGCCCATGAAAGCATTGCTGAAATTCATTTGGTTGAAGCGGGTCATCAGCGATACCAAATTGAATTTCTAAAAGAACTTGATATTATCCGCAGGCATCTTATCAATAACTGGGATTGTTTTGAAAAGATTATTGATACCTTGCTTATTATACAAAAGGAGCAAGAAAAGAAGAAAGGCGATTCAACCAATGATGCCGTTTGGTTTTCTATTGACAACCTAATTTTGAGAATCTATGGGGAAAAAGACATTGAAGATCTTGCTAGGCAGGCGCAATTTGAATTCGCATTACTTTTCCTGCATTTAATTGGAGCGATTTGCTTAGAAAACGGATTGATGGTCTTTTATACTGGGCTTGTTCTTGATATAAGTCCCGAAAACAGGACTAGACCTTTTAGCGAAAGAGATTTTCAAAAGCTCCATGATTTTTATGAAAATAAGGCTGAAGCGATTCATATAGTCGGCAGATATGCCGAAATGATGCTCAAAAATAAAGGTGTTGCACAAGAATTGCTGAACGACTATTTTACGCTGAATATACATCAGTTCCGTCAAAAATACATGATGTCTCCCGAAGAAAAGGGCGCCGTCTCCATAGATATGCGCGGACGCATAAATGCTGTTAACAAGGAGCAGAAAGCGATTATTAGCAGCAATGCAAGGCATATTTTGGTTGGTGCAGGCCCAGGTTCAGGCAAAACGCATATGCTCGTGCATAAGGCTGCTTCGTTGCTGTGGTTAGAAGAGATTCAACCCAATTCTTTGTTGATTTTGACATTCACCCGTTCTGCTTGCCGTGAACTCCGCAAGCGACTAAATGATTTGGCAAAGGGACTGGCCCATGGCGTTACCATCACAACTTTTCATGCTCTAGCATTTTCAATTCTCGGAATCCAAGGCTCCAAAAAAGATTTTAGGAAGAAGGACGACGACAATAAGAAAAATGACGAAATTATCGAGAAGGCCGCCGAGGTTATTGAATCAGGCGAAGATGTTGGAATTGGAACGTTGGGCGTTATTCTTGTAGACGAATTCCAAGATCTTTCTTGCTCAGAATATAGAATGCTTAAAACTCTCTATGAATATGGCGATAAACCGCCGAGATTGATTGTTGTCGGTGATGATGACCAAAGTATTTTTGAATTTCGGGGAAGTTCATCCGAATACTTTAGGAAATTTTCAACCGAATTTCCTAATACAAAAGAATTTTATTTGACAAACAATTACCGTTCTGCCGTAAATCTAGTTCGTGCAAACGAAGATTTGCTGAGTTATCTAAATTATCGTGTCAAAAACGGGAAAAAACAGGTTGCTGTCAAACCAGAAATTGGGATGCTTGAATTTTATGAAGAACACGATAGAACGCGAGGCGCGTTTGCTTCTGCAGAAATTCTAGCTCAAAAATGTAAATCTGATAATGGAACAGCATGTATTCTCAGTCCGGAAAATTCAGAATCCTTTTTGGCTGCGGCAAAACTAGAGGAATTAGGAGTGGATTGCCGAGTTATAAAGGGACAGGATCGGGAAAAATGTCCTGTAGAATCAGTTCGCGAAATCTTTGGATTTAAAACTATTGTTGAAGCTGACAAAAACTTTGTTGAGAAACCATGGACAACAGAACAGTTCAAACGAATTGCAGAAAAGTATAAGAAAGACCATGAAGGCGAAAGCCCCTTTGAATTATTGGATGCTGTAATCAACGACTTTGTAGATGGCGAAGACGAACTCACTCTTGGTGACTTTGAACAATATCTAAACGATGTTTCGTATGCTGATTTGAATAAAAAAGGAAATATGCAGATTAATGTTGGAACAATGCATAGTTCCAAGGGACTTGAATGGGATCACGTTATATTAAATCTTGGAGATTGGAAACCAGAAACACAAGAGCAAATTCGACTACTTTATGTTGCTGCAACGCGTGCCAAGAAAAGTCTTACAGTATTAGGATCTGTGGCTAATCTTCCGAATTCATGGATTAAAAATTTTAAAAATATGGGCCGACTTAAGGAATGTCGTGTACCTAGGATAGTGCATGTCGAAACTGGCTTAGATGATTTGGTTTTTAGGTATATGCTTGTAAATGAAAAGAATAAAAGTCGGACGCGATATTTACAAGAAAAATTTGCGTCCATTCCATTGAGCGCTGCATTTGAGATTAAATTTAATCAAGAATTTCAATGCTTCAATACGTATTTTAATGGACGATATGTTACCAAATTTTCTAATAAATTTGAAAAAGATTATTTGAGAAATCTCCAGAAAAACTTCTTCAAACCGCAAACGGTTAAATTAATCCAAGTTTGTAAATGGGAAGATGAATTTGGTCAGGCTATTTGGGTTCCTTTGCTTAGCGTTGAATTTGTGAAATCCTAATTCCAAAAAGAGGGGGGGGGATCTAGTGTTACCGAATTCGGTACAATTAGATTTTGCGTTAGGGATAGTTACCCGTAAGGGCGGAGACTTGTGCTAGCAAGGCTCCGTGAGCGAAGCGAGTATAGCCCGACCCGGCATGGCCCCTATCGTGATTCTATCGCCACTGCGTGGCTCCAGAATGACAGATGGGGACAAGCCGGGTAACGCCCATTTTTGTCGTTTTTACCCCGACATTTACACCGCCCATTTTTCGACATTATGCCCCGGCGTTCCCTGCTAGGCCGATTTCTGCGGCGTGTTCGCGCATGCCCTCGATGCAGATGGCGGCGACGTCTTTCACGTCCATGCCGAGCAGGGCGCAGCCTTTCAGGATGTAGTCGCGGTTGCACTTGGCGGCGAATTTCTTGTCCTTGAACTTCTTCATGAAACTTTTCACTTCGAGGTCCAGGATGCCGTTGGGGCGCATTCTCGCGCAGGCTTGGATGATTCCGGTGAGTTCGTCCACGGTGAACAGGCTCTTTTCCATGTTGGTCTTGGGTTCCTCCTGGTTCACGATTTCAAAACCGTGCGCCAAAATGGCACGCACGTCTTCTTCGGAGACGCCCTGCGCGAGCAGTTCCTTTTCGGTGTGCTGCAGGTGTTCTTCGGGGAATTCCTGGTAGTCGTAATCGTGCAGGTAACCCACGGCCTGCCAATGTTCCACGTCTTCGCCGAAGTGCTTAGCCATCGCGCCCATGGCATAGCATACGTTGAGGGAATGGATGACCAGCGATTCTTCGGTCACGTGGCCCTTGCTGATTTCTTTTGCACGTTCGACGGTCAGGCTCATTTGAATTCTCCGATTTTTGTCGGTAATATAAATAATTTGGGGTGCCTATTGCACCCTATTTGTTATAGAAAAAAACGATAAGTCAGCATAAATATTAAGTATTAGACGCACCCAAAAGCCCGTTCTATATTTGGCAACGTTTATGAAAAGAAAGAGTGTTGTCATACCGGGCTTCGGCCTTACTACGGGGGTAACCCTGGCGATTTTGAGCGTGGTGGTGCTGATTCCGCTTGCTTCGCTGGTCGTGTTTTCGGCCCAGATGAGCGCGAGTGAGATTATCGATGTCATCACGCGTCCGCGGGTGCTTTCGAGTTTCAAGGTGAGTTTCTTGACGGCCTTTGTTGCGTCCCTTATCAATGCCGTGATGGGCGTGATTCTCGCCTGGGTGTTGGTGCGCTATACGTTCCCGCTCAAGCGCATCGTGGACGGAACCATAGAGCTCCCGTTTGCATTGCCTACGGCGGTGGCGGGCATCGCGCTTACGGCGCTCACTGCGGATACGGGCCTTGTAGG
>CALATK010000021.1 GCA_937891805.1 uncultured Fibrobacter sp.
GAACTCGCTAACGCTCAAACAGCTTTTTCTTCTTCACGGGAAAAGGCAAAAATTTCTTCACGCTTCTCCACTAAATGCCGGGTCCCCAACGGGGAACTCAAATGCGCTTCGCTGTTTGAGGTAAACACCCACCGCAACGAGCGAAGCAATATTGCATCCCAAATCAAGAAAACATTAAGGTCCGGCCTCTTTTTTTTGCCGTTAAGCGGAGGTGCTTTATGGAGCGTTAAAAACAAAAAGCTGTTTGAGCGAAGCGAGTTCTTTTTGTTTAGCAGAATAAAGCTCCGGAGTAGGCAAAAAAATGCAGACGGCGAATTTTCTTTTTGTTTCGTTTTTCTTTTGTTCGGGCAAAAGAAAAATGAAAAGCCCGTGCGGCTAGAGCACAAACAACAACCATTATGAAAATCGATTACAACAAACTAAAAGAACTTGGCCTAACCGCCACAACCGGCAAACGGAAGGAAAAACAGTACTGTCCGGCCTGCCACAACGAGAGAACCAACAAACGGGACAAATCCCTCTCTATCGACTGGGAAAAGTGCATCGCCCACTGTCACCACTGTGGAAAATCCTTCTTCTTCGGACAAACCGAAAAGCTATACCACACACCGGCAACGGCAGCGCCCCAGCCACCAGCCCCCAAAGGCTACAGAAAGCCCGGTCCACTCACCAACGAACAACCGCTGGACGAAAACATGCAGACCTGGTTTTCTACCCGAGGCATACCCGCCGAAGTGCTGACCAAAGAAAACATCACCAAGGTATGCCGTACCCTCCCACAAACAGGCAACGTGGAACGCTGCATCGTCTTTCCCTATACGGTCGACGGCGAACTCATCAACCGCAAGTACCGCGACGGAGCAAAAAACTTCATGCTCGAAAGCGGTGCCCGACTCGTGCCGTGGCGCATCGACCACATCCGCGACACCTCGGAATGTATCATCACCGAAGGCGAAATGGATGCCTTGGCCTTCCTCGTGGCAGGACGGGACGATGTAGTCAGCGTACCCAACGGTGCCCAGACCAACCTGACCTTCCTCGACGATTTCATGGAAACGCATTTCGAAAATAAGCGGACCGTGTACATCGCCGCCGATACCGATACCAAAGGACTGGAACTCCGCGCCGAACTCGTCCGTCGGTTGGGCGAAGAACGCTGTCGTATCGTGAGCTATGGTCCCGGCTGCAAGGATGCCAACGAACTGCTGATGAAAGGTGGTGTAGCATCCTTGCAAAAAGCCTTGAACGAAGCACCGGAAGTCCCCATGGAAGGCGTGTTCACCGCTGCCGATGTAGAAGACGACCTGGCCGCTCTTTTCGAAAAAGGTCTTCAGAAAGGAGCCGTCCTCGGCATGGGCGAACTGGACGACCATTTGAGCGTGGAAACGGGTCGTCTGATGATTGTCACAGGGATTCCCGGTGATGGCAAGAGTGAGTTCCTGGACGAGGTAGCGATACGCCTATCCATTCGGTACGACTGGCGCTGTGCGTGGTTCAGTCCGGAGAATTTCCCCATAACCCTGCACATCCCCAAGCTCATGGAAAAGTTGGTCGGGAAGCCTTTCCAACAAGGGGTGATGAGTGAGCTGGAGTATGAATCGGGATTACGCTATCTCTCGCGCAATTTCTTCGATATCCTGCCCGAAGAAGGCTATCGCGTGGATACGATATTGGAAAAGGCGGAGATGCTGGTACGGCGAAAGGGTATCCGGGTACTCATTCTCGACCCTTACAACTGCCTGGAGCATCTCATCCCGACGGGACAGAGCGAGACGCAATACATCAGCGAGTTTCTGGAAAAGCTCCGGAGTTTTGCCCGTCGGCGACAGGTGCTGGTGATACTTGCTGCTCACCCTACCAAGATGAAGAAGGATCCAGCCACGGGGCTGTATCCCGTTCCCACGATGTACGACATCAGCGGTTCGGCATCGTTCTTCAACAAAGCCGATTTCGGTCTTGCTATTGAGCGGAACCGTACGCAGGGAGTCACGCGGATACATGTGCAGAAGGTGAAGTTCCGACACCTCGGTCAGCCGGGTGTAGCGTCGTTCTACTACAACACGCACAACGGCCGCTTCGTGAACTTCATTGCTCCCAAGTCCCTCGACCTTCCCAACCCCAAGGTCCCGTTCGACAATAGTTGTTGGCTAGGGAAGAAACTGGATCAATGCACCGTACAGGGGGAAATCTTTACTTGATAAACCAAAACCGCTCCTAGGAGCGGTTTTGGTAATAGGATGCTTAATCAAAGTAATCGTAAAGTTCCTGAAATGTCTTTTCTATTATTTCTACTAAATTTGGATATTCTTTCAGTTCTTCACGGTTGATGAGCATAATTGTACTCTTTTCTTGATTTCTTGTATGAATAAACTTCTCTTCACTGATTTTGGTAGCCATAATTTTTCTATAAACCCGATAACGTTTGGTATTAGCTTCGTCTTCATTTTCACAATTAGCGCCAATAAATCCAAAAGAGGCACGAGGATTCTCTTTTAAAACTGAAAACATGACATTCATACAAGTGTAAATAATTCTTCTAGCCTCGAAAGTATGTGAAAGTATCTGGTACTTCTTGGGAGAAAGCCGATGATTCTTTTGATAGAACTTGACAGCATACATATTATGTTCATAGCGTTCCACCCGAACCAGATAGGTCAACTTCGATTTAGTAGACTTGAATCGGTAGATGTCTACATACAAAATCCCCTGTCCACAATTCTTAGAACGATGGACAAAGGTAAAAGGATAACAAGTCTGGATCATATCAAGTAAGGATATACCGGAATGCGTAGTTTTTCCAATTCTTCTTTAGATACGATAGTCAGTTTGAAAGGCTTTTTGGTTTCCTTTTTAGTTTCAGAGTCCCGTAAGTCTTGTATCTTGACGTTACTCGCTTTTGTTGTTTCTTTTGTTCCCATAATGATTCTGTTTAGTATTTTACATCGCAAACGTACGAAAATCCGATTAGTTTTCCAAATTATTTGCTCTATAAATCAACAGTTTCACTCACGGTTCCCCCAGGTGCTCAAAAATCAGGGCGACTTGCTTGGAGGTAAAAGTTCGCTGTTTGCTGCGGTAGCCCGTTTGTTTCAAGGCGGTGCTGAGCGGTTCATTGAGTCTAATCCATAGCGCCAAGCGGTTCAAGGCAGAACCAGTGGCCAAGTAAGGTGCATAAGCTTGTGCCAGTTCACCTTTGTAATAAGGGCGGATACGCCATTCTTTTTCTTCTTCTACTTTCATGTCTTTTCTCGTTTTAATGAGATAAAGATACAAATAATCTACCTCATATACAACATTTTAACCTACTCTATCTCACATCCTTTCATACCATCGGACAAGGGTTCACAAACACGTCTTCCGCATGTCGTATCTTTGAATTGTCGCCGGAAGATGATACGTCTTACTCCAGTAAGACCATACGTCTTGTCGAGGTAAGACGATACGTCTTTCCGGCGAAAGATGTACATCATGACTTTAGCCGAAATTGGTATACACGTTTTAACAGTTAGTTACCTATTAATTA
>CALATK010000022.1 GCA_937891805.1 uncultured Fibrobacter sp.
GGGCACGTTCCAGGCGTTCCTGAAGCTGGTTACCCGTCATGAACTTGCCGCCGTACTTGCCTGCGAGAGGCGAGGTGTTCACGGTGAAAATCATGGAGATGGTGGGCGGGTCGATATGGATGCGGGGTAGGTGCTTCGGATTGTTCGCGGCGCTGATGGTATCGCCGATGTCGAAGGTGTCAAGCCCTGCAATGAGCACGATTTCGCCCGGGCCCGCTTCGTCCACCGGCTTCGGGGTGAGGCCTTCGTAGCGCAGGATCTTCTGGGGGCGGATGGTCTTCACGGTGCCGTCGGTAAAGGCCTGTGCGTAGGTCTGGTTCGGCTTGAGCACGCCCTGCTGCACTCGGCCCACGGCCAGGCGGCCGAGGAAGGTGGAGTATTCAAGGGATGCAATCTGCAGGAGCGGTTCGGCGGCGGGGTCGCCCTTCGGAGCCGGAATGCGCTCGATAATCTTGTCCATGAGGATGCTGAAGTCGCCATCCGGGTCTTCCATCTCGGCCTTGCAGATGCCCTTACGGCCGGAGCCGAACACCTTGTCGAAGTCCAGCTGTTCTTCGTTGGCGTCCAGCTCGCAGAAAAGGTCGAACACCTTGTCGAGAGCGCCGTGGGGGTTGCAACCGTCGCGGTCGATCTTGTTCACCACCACGATAGGGATAAGCCCCAGTTCCAAGGCCTTCTGGGTCACGAATCGGGTCTGGGCCATGGGGCCTTCAAAAGCGTCCACAACCAGCAACACGCCGTCCACCGTACCGAGTACGCGTTCCACCTGGCCACCGAAGTCGGCGTGCCCCGGGGTATCCACGATGTTCACGCGGTAGCCCTTGTACATGACGCTGGTGTTCTTGCTGAGGATGGTGATGCCGCGTTCCCGTTCCAGGTTGTCGGAGTCCATCACGCGTTCGTTGACTTCTTCGCCTTCATGGAAGGTTCCGCACTGCTTGAGAAGTTGGTCCACCAGGGTCGTTTTACCGTGGTCGACGTGGGCGATGATGGCTACGTTTCTGATTTTCGATTGATCCATAAATGGCTCTTTTGATTTTTTGTTTATTTTGGGCCCAAATTTAGAAAAAAGGATTGTAGTTTGCAACACGGTTATGGTCCAAAGCAGTTGTTCAGGAATCTTTTTGTTATATTTGAGCCACTATGGATAAGGAATTCGAAAAATTTGATGATGAAGAGGATTTGGGGGATTTTGACCAAAATCTTCTCGAATCTGGTGATTTTAATGAAAGTGCACCTGTGGTTCGTGATTATAGCCAGCGTCAAATTCTCATTTGGGAAGAAGATGATGCTCGTCGCGAAGCTTGTCTCGAAGTCTTGACTGACCTGTTGGTGGGGGCTACCATCAAGCCCGTGAAAACCGAAGCCGAAGCCCTGGAACAACTGGAAAACGAGGATTGGGATACCTTCGTGGTAGACTTTTATTCTGAAGGTGTTTCCGAGAGTGAATTTATCAAGCGGGTCAATAACTATCCGGGTTCGATTCTCGTGGCTATTTCCATGGGCCCGTTAACCTTGCCCGATGAGCGTGACCCCGCCAAGACGGAGCTTTTGCGTAGGCTTTTCGATATGGATAAACCTACAGCTCAACTTCACGGCTAGTCTAGGTCAAAAATTTTTTAAGACTCCGAGGAGAACTCCCCGGAGTTTTTTGTTGCGGTGTAGTTCTAGATGCAACTCTCGGGAGAGCCCGGAGTAGGGGGTTCCATACACCAGGATTCGCCTAGCCCCCTTGTCTGCCAGAGACGCAGGTTAAGCTGGGTACTTTGGGGATTCTTGCTGGGATTGCTATTGTTGGGAATGACGGTTGCCGAATCCTGAACGTTGGAGTAGAACAACGAATCTAGGATGGTTCCGTTGCATTGGAGCACGATGGAACTCTTGGTGTTGGTCAGGTCTCCCCAGGTTGCAGTGTTCCTGAACGCAACAGGGGTGCTTGCCGAAGTATCGCCAAACACGAGGCTTTTGCCTGGAGCGATGCCATTAGCGGTGATTTCCCAGGCCCTGTTACCCGTTGAACCGGTGCCGATGGTGCAGCCGCCCAGCAAAAGGGTGTCTATGCTTCCGTTGTAGATCTCGATGAATTCGTATTGATTGGAATCTGTTTTGAGGGGTGCACTCAAGAATTCTGTGATAACCAGGTCGTTTTCTTTTGGACTGCGCCTCGATGCTGGCAGGTTCATTTGAATCTCCAGGTTGGCGTTGTCGGCGATTTCTATGGCTATGGCTGCCTTGCCTCTCAGGGATTTCAGCTCTAGCGATGGAACAGGGTTATTTGGGCTTAAATAGAGGGAATCTTCTACTTGATAAATGTTGTTGTCCAGCTGGTCGAACAACGTTATTTTCAATCGATAGCTTTTTTCCAGGGCAAGAAAGTCGGTGTGGAACACGCCGTCGCTGTCGACAATTTCCATAAGGTAGGTATAGAGGGAATCTTCGGATTGCAATTCCATTTGCCCATAGGCGATTTTGACGGGGTTTCCAAACCCTAGGGGAATCCGTAGGTAGATGAAACCGGCCAGGGGCCGCATCTTGATGTTTATTTCTTCTGTTTTTCCCGCTTCTAGTCGGGCCTCCACTTCGCCTTTTTGCATCAGGTTTCCGTTGGCATAAATTTTTGCTAGGAATTTCCAATGGTCATGGGGGAACAGGTCTAGCTCCAGGGAATGTTCATCGGGACTTTTGACCAGGTGCAGGGTGTCCGCACCTATACAGTCGATGACTAGACTGTCCATGAGGGGGACGCTTGTGTAGTGGAGTTCCAGTTGCACCTTGGCGGAGACACCTTCGGTGTTTGCAATCGTTTTTTCGGCGGAATCCTTCCCGCAGGCCGAAAGAGCAAGTGCGAATGTGGATAGGGCCAGAGCCCATAGGGTTGTTTTTTTGATAGGATTCATGAGACCTCCTTTTGGTTTATAAGACATCCTATGCCTTATAAATGGAATTGGGAGGCTAAAAGGGAACGGTAAAAAAATTATTACGAGTCCTGGGGCTGATTTCCGGAATTATGGTTCCTGGAACTCTGCAGTTTTTCGGCGCAGGGTTTACTTTGTCTTAAAATTTTCACTAGGGCGCTGGGAGAAAGGCCAAAAGCCTTGGCTGCTTCCTTGGTGTCACCGTTTTTTTGAGCCATGCGGTCAAAGACGTGGGCCACGAACAGGGGGAAAAGAGGGTTGCTTGTTTGAATATGCCCATTGCTTCCGGGAAAGGGCATTTCGGGCTCTTGTGGTGCTTCTCGCACCTTGAGGGCAAGTGCCATCTGCATGCGGTGCAAGGCGTGGACCTTATTTTCCTTGGCGGATCTCCCTTCGGAGGATTTGATTTCTAAATTGTATTCCCGTAAGGTCAGCTGCACTCCGGTGTTGGTCTTGTTCCTGTGTTGCCCGCCAGGACCGGACCCCTGGAAACCTTTCAGGGTACAGGCGCCTAGCAGTTGGTCCAGGCTCATTTTTAAGTAGGTATCGCGATGCATATCTTGAAAGATAAAATTCTTGTGCCCCTCGCTATGGTCGTTTCCTTGTTGTTGACCGCTTGTGCGGGCTCTGCGGACAATGCCTCCCAGGGGAGTGTTCTTCAAAATGCCCCCCAGGATGCCCAGGCAAAGGACGCCCAATATCAGGAGCGAGTCCAGGACAAGCAGGCCCTTTTGGAAACCATGTTCCAGAACTTTCTGGACGGTATCCGGAACGGTGCTTCTGCCGAAGTCCTGTACGGCTATCTGACGGACACTTCGGAATACTGGCTGGACACTCTTGAAACACATGCCCGCCGCTACGACGCTGAGGCTCTGGATACATGCCAGTTTTATGAGGCCTATTCCATTATTCTTTACCGCCTTTATGAGCGGGAACACCTCTGGGAAACCGAAGATGACCGCATGCTCTTTATGTTGCTCAGCAAGAGCGGTATGCTGGACCGGTTCCTGCGTCTGCAACTTGGACCCATGAAGGTGAAAAACGACCGGGGAAGTATAGGTCTTGCCAAAAGCCCCGATGTGCCCATTATGCTGTTCGTCTGGGATGACCAGACCTGGAAACTGGACCTGCCGGCAACGCTCCCTCTGATCACCAAGGGAATCGAGTCTATCGCAGTCAAGAAGAACTGGACCAACCGCAAGCTGGCCCTTTACTGGATAGAGAAGGAATACCACATGACCTACTCCAGGCTGGACGATTCCCTGTTGGAGCCTATCGGTTTTTAGTTAGACGAATACACGATGCGTAGTATCTGCAAGTGCTTGTTTCTGCTTCTGTGCTTTGGCGCCTGCGCCATCGCTGCTCCTGCGGTTGCAAAGGCGTCGACAAAGATTTCGGGAGCGGTAGAGTCTAAGACTCCTTTTAGTGGCGACCGCCTTTTTGCTGTTCTGGATTCTGTAGGCGGCACAGGAACCTGGATGGAATGGGACAGCACCGGCGTAAAAGACCCTTCTATCATGTCGGTGGTTGCGCCTTCCATGAAAACCGCCCAGAAGCCCCAGATGGTGTGGGTAATCTCTGAGCGGGAAAAGCCCTTGATGGCTATCCTTTTTTCAAAGGGAGCGGGGGAGGTTCTTGTTTTCTATGAACTTTCCGCCCTGGACGCCAAACCGGAGCCTCTGAAGTTGAATCCGGAACCGGACCCGCGGGTGTTTCTCCGGGACTACCGGCAGGAATCCCCGACGGTCTTTGTCCATCTGGACAAGCCCAACCTGAAAATTTCCATATCCGAAAAATTGATTCGCTTTACCTACGAAAAGGCGGACAAGACGCCACTTCGTTACGACAGGGACTTTGCCAAGAAAACCTTTGTAGAAAAACGTTCCGAAGTCCGCAGCTACATGGACTATTTTCGTTATGAGTATGCGTTGATGCTTCGGGCTTTTGTCCAGTCTGTTCGGGGGCTGTTCAATTGGCAGCCCTGGCATTGGTACATGGATTCTTGGAATCATTCCGCCTTTATCAAGGCCGATGAACTGGAAGCCATTCTTTCGAAGGGATTCCCACCGGAATATGTCACGATTTTCAAGACCAGGGCCGCTACTGGCGAGACGGTGGAATTTCGGGTGAACGGCAACGGCTTCTTCGAAATGGATATTTTCGCCCCGTAGCCTGCTATTTTGTATTTTAGAGATATGCGCTTGAAATGGTCCACATTATTGTTTGCTTTGAGTTGCCTTGCGGTTTCTCATGTGGACGCATCTGTGACCTTTATTGCCCAGTTTGCGGTTGGCGACAAGAACGTGGCCACTTTCAGCGAAGACGGTCTCTATGCGGTGGATTTTGCAACAATCAAGAAGGCCCTGGTCCAAAACAAGAGGCAGGGAGACCTGGATGGGATCCAGGTCGAAAAGCTCTGCGTCTATGCGGCTTCTCCCGACACCTTGAGCGACAAGGTTCCCGAAAAGGCCAAGCTTGAACCGGACCAGACTTTTGAAATCCCTATTGAGGTTCGGGACAAAAACGGAAACGGAATCTTTGACAACGGCGATACGCTCCTTTTTGTGGGGTACGGAACTTCCATCTGGAAACGTGTTGATTCTGAAGACCCCTCTTTTGAAATGGGCAAGATGGACTATTTCCATTCCCATTCGCCCTATTCCTTTTACCAGAACTTCCAGCTGGGCTGGAAATCTTCGGGTAAGGGACTTCGTTTGAACGACTACTTGAAGGAACCTTCCGGTACAGGCAAGAGTATAGAATGGATGCGCTATGTCCGTGCAGAAAAGGAAACCATCTTGCGGGACACCTACTTTGGTCGCGAAGGGGACTGGGAAAGTTCTTCGGGTAGGGAATGGTTCTGGCTTTGGCATAGCCGTCTAGATTCTACCACCTATTCCAATTCGGATTTGGTTCAGCCCCAGGTCCAGAATTTACCAGGACGAATAGCTGGCGGCAAGGAATTTTTGGGGGTGTCCTATTTCCCGTATAGGTCTCTTTGGCGTTCTTATGCCGAAAAGCCCAATGACCAGAAGTCTGATTTGGAAATGTCCGGTAAGTCTTACCAGGAACGGATGGACGGTGTTAGTTTCTCCATGACGGTGAACGGAAAGAAATTAACTCGCAGTACAGCGACCTTAATGCCGGGCAATACTTTCCGTCTGGATAATCCAGGACTCAAGGACAAGGGAAACAGTTTCGGATTGACTATGTTGCCCAACGATTACCAGTTCGACCGTTTTGACGGTTACACGCTGGCTTATCAGTGGACTCCTGTGGTGGATTCGGCAGAATGGCTTTTGCCAGGCCGGGTATCTGGCGTTATACAGATTCCCGTGGGAAAAGACGCCAATTTGCAAGTCATGAAATTTTTGAATTTTAGGCAGGTTGGCCTTTTGCAGGTGAAGAATGGCGTTGCAAAGGATAGTGTGGCTATTTCCGATGATGTGCGTTACTTGGTATACAAGAAAAATGTGTATAGAAACGACCTTAGCGTAGTTGGACAAATTGTTAAACCCGCAGGGGTGATTTCGGATATTTCCAGAATTGATTCCCGTACGGAATATTTGATCGTATCGCCGTCGGAATTTCTGAATGGAGCCGTAGCCCTAGGAAAATTCCGTTCTGGCGGCTCTGCCGTGACCACGATTCCAACGTCGGTTGTTGCCGTGGAAGATATTTATGCACGGTATACGGGTGGCGCTGTTTCTCCTGTGGCAATCCGCGATTATATAGCCTTTGCGAAAACCCGTTGCAATAAACTCAAATATGTGCTTCTCTTGGGTTCGGGACATTATGATTATCGTGGAATCAATACGAAGTTAGGTCCGAACTATATGCCGCCCTATGAAAAGGAATCTGTGGCAAGCGATGATTTCTTTGGTGCGCTTGACCCAGGTGAATTGATTTTGTTCGGTAAGTACGATTTAGATGTTGCCGTAGGTCGTTTGCCGGTATCGACAGAACAGGAATTGTCCCACTACATGGACAAGGTTCGGGAATACGAGAAGGTGGGACTCTATGACCATTCGGAATGGCGGTCCACGCTGCTGCTCGCTGCCGATGACGCACTCAACAGCCATATCGTAGACTATACGGAACATACCAAGCTGCAAGAAATGCTTGCAAGGTCTATCGATAGTATGGCCACGGCCCAGAATCACCAGTGGAATCTGAAAAAGATGTATTTGCTGGATTACCCGGCCGATGCCTCGGGACAAAAAAAGGATGCTGTTGATGATTTTATCAATATGATAAACCAAGGCGCATTGATTACGGCCTATTTTGGTCATGGCTCCATGACGGATTGGGCTTCTGAAGGTCTTTTGAAGCCGAGCTACATAGCGAAAATTTCGAACAGAGGGCGCCTGACTATTCTCAATTCTTTTTCTTGTACCGTGGGACGTTTTGACATGGGCAATGCGCGATCCTTATCCGAAGAATTCGTGCTGGCATCTCAAGTAGGCTCTATTGCGTCTATTGGTTCAACAAGAGAAACTTTTGCCGATTACAACGAGGCCTTCGGAAGAGCTTTTTTGATTTCTTTGCTAAAGACGGAGGGCATGCTTGTCGGAGACGCGTATCGGATTGCCAAAAATTCTGTGGGGGAGGGCTATAGCCGCCAGCGATACAATAACGAACTCTATGTACTGATAGGGGAGCCTGTTCTTCAGATGCCCAAGGCCTCTATGAAGGTTTCTTTCGATGCCGAAATGGATACCCTGAAGGCCCTTGACAAGGTAAAACTTTCAGGAAATGTCTCGGGCATGAAAGATGGGTATATTGGAATATCTCTACATGAGGGCAAGCGAAGCAAGAGGCTGTTTAATGGTCTAGACGTAGAAGATGATACTGTGGATGTTGTTTTTGATGGTTCTCTGATACATTCCCAGGTTGTCCCCGTTCGTGGAGGCCGGTTTGAAACGGAATTTATTTCTCCAAGAAAACTTTCTTTTGGCGATACTGCCGCCCGGTTGAGCGCCTGGGCTTATTCGTCGAAGGATAGGGCCGTTGGTAGATTCTTGAAAAGGAAAATCTTGATTTCTGGAGTTTCTACATTTGCGGATTCTATCCATGACCAGACTCCACCTTCGATACAAGTGCAGACTTGTTACAGCGGAGGAATCAACACCTCCTTTGCCGATGGGGAATCTGTAAAATTGCAGTTCCCGGCATGCCTTCAGGTGACCATCGAGGATTCTACCGCCATTGATTTCCGAGAACAACCCGACGAAGGAATTAGTTTTGAAATTGTGGGTGTGGAACACCCGTATCATCCGGGACCGTTTTTGGAGCAGACTTCCAAGAAGGTTGTGGTCCGCAAGACATTCAATGCCGAAAATTACCCCGAAGGCAAATACGTTTTCAAGGTCCGCGCACAAGATGTCTTGGGCAATGTGGCCACCAAGACCTTGAATCTGGAACTGACCGAAGAAATGAAGTCCGGCTTGCAGGATGTTTTCAACATGCCGAACCCCATGGGCAAGAAGGGAACGACTTTCTATTTCAAGAACCTGGCCGTGAACCGCAATTCTACGGTGAACATCTTTATATACAATCAGAATGGCCGCCTGGTGAAGGTCATCAAAAATGCTGTTTCGGGCATGACCCGCTGGGATGGTCGTGACAATCACGGAAGGCTCTTGGCTAACGGGCTATACCATTATGTGGTCCGTAGCGAAGTGGAGGCTTCGGACGGGTTCAAAAAGAAAACTTGGACAAAGAAACAAAAATTGCTTATATCGAGGTAAAAATGGATTTGCGTGAAAAACCTGGGAAGATTCAGAAACTGCTGGAATTGTTCTTGAGATTCCGCCTGATTTCGGTGGTACTTCTTGTTGTCTTGTCCGTGACTTTTGTGGCGACCCGCTGGCAGGCCATGGTCTCAATGCCGGTGGCCTCTTCGGAGTCTTTGGGAATGTGGTTGGCTGAACATGGGGGCTTTGCATCTCTGTGGCAGGGTGGCCAGTATCTCGCCGTTTCTGCGGTGGCCTTGGTGGTTCTGCTGTTTGTATTTGCGGGAATCCGTGGCGGGATTGCCGGCTTGTTTGGCCTCAGTGCCATGGTTTTTGCCTTGTACGCCTTGGGCGGTGCCGAAAGCATGGTCTTGATTTTCTATGGCGCGTTTGCCGGCGTGGCGCTGCTCCTTTTGCTCTTTGCAAAACTGGGTGTTGCCAATGTGCTTTTCCCCTTTGCCTTTAGCTGGGTGCTGTTGACTGCAATGGTAACGTTGTTGCCGGCCTTTGCTCCAGCCTATTTGCTATGGGCGGTTTTCTCCGCTGTCGGCTTTGCATCGGTCTTGGCTTTGGCCCTTGTCTCTGCAAAACATCTTGCCGAAGGGACTCCCCAGGCAGGAGCCCTGATCCGTAGCGGTAAAAAGCTGTTGGTCCCGGTGACGGTGTCGTCTTTTTTGGCGGTGGCGGCTTTGTTGTTCGATATGGACAAGTCGACCGTTTCTGGCGTGAAGGTGGCAGAAGCTGCCGTGTCGTGGCTTGCCTTCAACCTGTGGTTCTACGTTTTCTTGTTTCCGGTGGTTTCTTTTGCACCGTGGGAAAGGCTCCGTTCCAAGGAACGCAAAGTCAAGCTGAAAGAAAAGAAGAAGTAGTACCCTCGTCATGCAGAAACCCCTGTAAGGGGTTGAGGCATCCAGTTTTGTGTCTTGATACCGTATTATTCGGTAAGAACCTTATGGCCTGGATCCTTCACTTTGCTAACGCTCCGTTCAGGATGACAAGATGGAGGCTTACGAACAGCGCAGCACCTGGCCCGGGCGGATCATGTTGCTCTTGAGGCCGTTCAGCTGTTTGAGCCTGCGTATAGAAATCCCGTATTTCCGAGCAATCTTTCCGAGGCAGTCCCCGCGGCGCACCTTGTAGTAGCGGTGTTTGGAAAGTTCTTTCTGGTAAAAGTCCTCATTTTGCTGTAGGGCCACCGGGTCAATCTCTGTTTGCTCCCACCTGAATTTTCCGTTTTCGAAATCAAAGACGGTGGAGGGGTCGATGTAGAGGCCGTTGTACCGCATCTCGAAATGCAGGTGCGCTCCGAAGGAACGTCCCGTGTTGCCGCCTATACCGATGGTGTCGCCTGCTTGCAGGGTATCGCCGACTTTTACATTCCATTTGGACAAGTGGGCGTACAGCGTGGTGAGGCCGTTTCCGTGGTCGAGAATCACGTACTTGCCGTAGCCCCTGCGGCGCCCCTGGTTCCGGGTCTTGACCACCTTGCCTGCGAAGGCGGCTACGATGGTGCGGTCTTCGCCGTGGCAGAGTCCCAAATCTACTCCACGGTGCATGCGGTAGGTTCGTATGCCGTAGGGGCCAGAGATGCGTCTGCTTTCGGAGGGCATGGCCGAGGCGGTCATATCCAGGAACAGGGACTTGACGGCGGAGTCCGCACTGGCGGAATCGGCGGCGGCCATGTCAGCGGCCAGTTCGGCGTCGGCTTCTTCGCTTTCGGCTCCCGATTCGCTTTCGGCGCCATCTTCGCCTTCTACGGCTAGGGAGTCGGCTTCGGCAACATCTTCTGTTTCTAGGTTTTCGGCCTCTATTTCGGCCAGCTCCTGCTGGATAAGTTTTTCGGCTTCGGTGAGCTCGACTGCACCAGCTGGATTTTCGACAGTTTCGGTGAGTTCCACCGTGCCTGCCGGATTTTCGGCGGTTTCGGCAGGAACTTCGCTTAAGGATTCAGCACTTGTTTCCGTAGGCTGCTCCACCAGGGGCACGGCATTTTCGGCCATGCCGTCTTCCTTTGCCCAGAGGCAGAGGGGGAGGGAGAACAGGAATATGGAAACGAAGCGTTTCATAGATGTGTGGCTAATATAGAATAATTGTTAGGGATTAGAGGGGGGAGGATTTTAAACGAAAGAACTCCCGCCTGTTTGCCCTTGTTAGGTATGTTTTTTTGCTATTTCCTGTTTACTAACCACTAGCCACTAGCCTCTATTTTCTAAATTTGCTCGCATAAAAATCAAAAGGACTCTAAAATGGCAAAGAAAGTTCAGGATGCCCTCAAGGACATCATCTCCCTCTGCAAGCGCCGCGGTTTCATTTTCCCCGGTTCCGAAATTTACGACGGCCTCGCCAACACCTGGGACTACGGTCCGTATGGCGTGGAACTGAAGCGCAACATCAAGAACCTCTGGTGGAAGAAGTTTGTGACCAGCCGCCAGGATGTGCTCGGTCTCGACAGCTCTATTCTCTTGAACCCCCGCGTCTGGAAGGCCTCTGGCCACGTGGGCAACTTCTCTGACCCGCTGGTGGACTGCCTCGCTTGCCACGAACGTTTCCGTGCCGACCAACTTTTGGAAGACAAGCTCGGCGAAGGCTGCTGCGCCGGCAAGAACTTTGACGAAGTCCACCAGATGATGATGGACAACAAGATTGAATGCCCGACCTGCGGCAAGACCGACTGGACCAAGCCCCGCGCATTCAACCTGATGTTCCAGACCGAAATCGGCGTGATCGAAGGCGAAGGCAACAAGGTGTACCTCCGTCCGGAAACCGCCCAGGGTATCTTCGTTGACTTCAAGAACATTGTCGATAATGTCCGCCCGCGCATCCCGTTCGGTGTGGGCCAGATCGGTAAGAGCTTCCGTAACGAAATTACTCCGGGTAACTTCATCTTCCGTACCCGCGAATTCGAACAGATGGAACTGGAATTCTTCTGCGAACCCGGTACAGATCTGGAATGGCTGGATTACTGGAGAACATACTGCAAAAACTTCCTGCTGAGCCTGGGCATGACAGAAGACAGAATGAGACTGAGAGACCACTCTCCTGAAGAACTGTCTCACTACTCCAAAGGCACAACAGATATCGAATACAGATTCCCCTTCGGCTGGGGCGAACTGTGGGGCATTGCTGACAGAACAGACTATGACCTGACATGCCACCAGAACACAAGCGGCGAAGATATGACATACTTCGATCAGGCAAAGAACGAAAAATACGTTCCTTACTGCATCGAACCTTCCGTTGGTGCGGACCGTGTCACACTGGCATTCCTGTGTGATGCTTACCACGAAGAAGAAGTGGGCGAAAATGATGTAAGAACAGTACTGAAATTCCATCCTGCGCTGGCTCCCATCAAAGCGGCTGTACTGCCTCTGAGCAAAAAGCTGGCAGAACAGGCTGGTGAAGTTTACGCAATGATCGCAAAAGAATTCAACTGTGATTACGATGATGCAGGTTCTATCGGTAAGAGATACAGAAGACAGGACGAAGCTGGTACACCTTTCTGTATCACATACGACTTTGATTCCGTAGAAGACCAGTGCGTAACTGTTCGTGACAGAGACACAATGGAACAGGTGAGAATGCCTATCGCTGATCTGGTATCCTACCTGAAAGAAAAAATGGAATTCTAATTGGAGCTTTGCCCCAAACCCCAGCAGGGAAATGATTTCCCTGCACCCTCATTTGCAAAAACTGCGTTTTTGCGGGGATAATATTTGAATCAAAAAGGCTCGGAAGTATTTCCGAGTCTTTTTTTGCGCCGCAGGCAAATAGGGTTCCAAGCATTGCGGCAACGCCGCTAGCCTAGGGGCAAAGCCCCAATGGGGAATGATTCCCTTGGTGGGAGTTTGAGGGTGACACCCTCAGAAAGAATATGATAAAATAGAAATGAGGTGATAACATGAAAAAATTCGAAGGCTTTCGGC